>DASWRM010000068.1 GCA_036403155.1 Gaiellales bacterium
GATCGGAACTTTCTAACAGACTTTCTAACAACCTCACGTAAACTGAGGCGATGTGGGATGAGACGAAACGCGCTTGATTGAGCGGATTCAACCCAGCAGTACGGCCCGCTGGAATCCTGTTAACCGGAGGGTTGCAGGTTCGAATCCTGCCCGAGGAGCCTTGAGGATACGTCGAAAGCGGGGCTCGGAGCCGAGGGTTCGGGGGGACGTCCCCGCGGGCGCGTCCCCGGCGCTCGAGCGCCCGAGCGTGCCCGCCAAGCGGCTCGTCGCCCTATGGACGGTGCTGTTCCTCCTCGTCACCGGCGCCGCCGGCTACGTGGTGGGAGAGCTGGCGCAGCCCGGCTCCACATGGTTCGCGAACATCACCGAGCGGGGACAGTTCGCCTGGCAGCCCGCGTCCGTGGCGGCCGCCGCGGTCGCAGCGGTGCTCCTCGCCGCGTTCACCGCCGCGCTTGCGGCGGCCACGAGCCGCAACGTCGCGGCCACGGTGGCGCTTGCCGAGTCCGCCAGGGCCGACGTTCCCGTCGTCGTCGTCGAGACGCTGGAGCTCGGGCGAGTGGAGGGAGGCGGCGGCGATGGCGGCCGCCGGGTCAGCGTGGCGTGGGCTGTCCGGAACATCGGCAGCGGCCCGGCGGTGGGCCTGGACGTCCACGTCGAGCACACCGGCGAGCATGCGGTGGAACCGGAGCCCTGCAGGCACGTCGCAGCCACGCTCAGCCCGGCTGACCCCGACTTCTCAGGTGTGTGCACGTTCAGGCTGCCGGACGGCGGCGACGCCGATCTCACGTCTGAGGACTTCCGCCTCGTCGGCGACTACCTCGACCGGCGGATGGCGAGCCGGACGCCCGTGATCGACCCGCGCCGCACGTGATCTGCGGGCAGCGACTGATGGCGGGCTAGCGCCATCTTCGGAGGGGCGTAGCATGGCTCGATCGGCCGACGAGCGTCCATGGGACGTCGTGCTGGTCGGCGGTGCGTCCGGCGTGGGGAAGACCCGCTTGGGGCGGGAGCTGGCAGGCCTGTTCGGGATGTCGCTGGCGCAGGTCGACGACTTCCAGACGCTCCTCGAACGGATGACCACACCGGAGCAGCTCCCGGCGCTGCATTTCTGGAGCACACATCCGGATCGCGGCTCGCTGTCCGCGCACGACATCCACACCCAGGGCCTCGAGATCCTGGAAGTCATGCGGCCGGGGCTCGAGGCGGTGATCGATGACCACCTGGAGGACCAGGCTCCGGTGCTGCTCGAAGGCGACTTCATCCATCCGGCGCTGCTGTCGCCGGAGCAGCTGGCCGCGCGGGGATGGGCTGGACGGGTCGGCGGACTGTTCGTGATCGAGCCCGAAGCGGAGCAGATCGTCCGCAATTTCCTGGCGCGGGAGCCGAATTCGGGGCGGCAAGACCTCCGCGCCGACGTTGGTGCGGTGCGGTCGCGGTGGCTGGAAGCGGAATGTGAGCGGATCGGAGTGAGGACGATCACCGCACGCCCCTGGGACACCCTGCGGTCGCGGGCGCTCCAGGCGCTCGTCCCCTGACCGAAAGCGGTCCCCTTCACCGACCGGCCCCTCGGCCGCTGCGCATCACGCATCCGTCGGATCCGGTTTCCACCAGGGTGGCGGCGCCGTCGGCCCGGGCTCGATGAGCGCGATCCGCTTGTGCGTCACGCCGGCCGACGGGATACCCCGTGCCCGCCTCCCGGACACCGACGGCCGCGGCGGCAGCAGAAAGGACGCGCTCCCTCCGCGCCGCCCCGACGGGTGGCATCGTCGGGACGGAACTGCCGCCGGCGCCGCCCCTTCGGGTGACATCCAGGCAGCAGGCGCGCCCGCTGCTCACACCATGATGTGTGCAGACGCCGCTCGGATGAAACATCCCCGAGCGACGTTAGCGACACGCCCCGGTGGGTACGGGTCGCGGATGACTCAGACCGTCACGCCATATCTGCTCTACGAGGACGGCGTCGCCGCCATCGCCTTTCTGACGAAAGCGTTCGGATTCCGCGAGGTGAACCGCGCCACGGGCGCCGCAGGCGGGCTGCATGCCGAGCTCGAGGTGCCGCCATCGGGGACGATCTTCCTGGGGCAACCGCCGAACGGGTTCCAGAACCCGTCGGAGTCCGCCGCCAGCGCGCACGTCTACGTGATCGTCGACGATGTCGATGCGCACCACGAGAGGGCCGTCCGCGTCGGCGCCCACGTCACCGAGCGGCTGAACGACCTCCCGTTCGGCCACCGTCGCTACGGCTGCGCGGATCCGCAGGGCCACGTCTGGTATTTCGCACAGGTCCTCGCCTGACCCGTCGTTTGGCCGCTTTGGGGCACGGGCACTCCGCTCACCCATGCGATCGAAGGAGGAGCAGCCATGCCACAGACCGTGGGAGAGGTAATGACGCGAGATCCGGTCACGGTGCAGTCGGACGCCACGATCGTCGATGCCGCCCGGCTGATGCGGGATCGTGACATCGGCCCGCTGGTCGTCGTCGACTCCGGCCAGGTGCGCGGCATCGTCACCGACAGGGACCTTGTCGTGCGCGGCCTGGCGGACGGCCGCGACCCCAACAGCGTGCGCATCGCCGAGGTCTGCACCGGTGACGTCGAGGCGGTGTCTCCCGACGAGCCGATCGCGGACGCCGTGCGGCGCATGGAACAGCGCGACGTGCGCCGGCTGCCAGTCGTCGACGGCGGGCGCCCGGTCGGCATCGTGGCGATGGGGGACCTCGCTGTCGAGGGGGAGCTTCCCTCGTCGTCGGTGGCCGACATCAGCGCCGCCTCGCCGAACAACTGAGCGGGCGGCGGCCGGTCCGCCGGCCGCCGCCGCGGTACCGTTGCCTTCATGCGTGCTCGCATCGGACTCGTCACGGTGGCCGTCATGCTGGCGCCGCTGATTGCTCTCGGCGGCGCGAGGCGCCACGCGCCGGCGTTTGCCGAGGTCGCGACGCCCGCGCCGCTGCCGGCTCAGGTGTCGGTCGCGCGCGAGCGGCCGCGCCTCTGCACTCCGTACGCCGGCTGCGACACCGTCGCGCTGAGCGCGGCCGGCGGCCGGCCGCCGTCGCCCTGAGTGCTACGGTGGCGCGCCGATGCGCCGCGAGATCGCCCCAGGCTACGTGCTCGACGACGACCCACGCTGCATGGATCTCGACGCGGTCCACGACTACCTGTCGAACCACGCGTACTGGGCGCTCGGGCGGACGCGGCCCACGGTCGAGCACCTGGTGTCCTCCGCGTCCCGCGTGATCGGCGTGTTCCATGAGGGGCGGCAGGTCGGCTTCTGCCGGGCGGTCTCGGACGGCGTCGCGCACGGCTACCTCGCCGACGTCTACATCCTCGAGCAGCACCGTGGCCGCGGGCTCGGCGTGGCGATGGTGCAGGAGATGGTGGAGGGCGGAGCGCTTGCGGACGTCCGCTGGATGCTCCACACGCGTGACGCGCACACCCTCTACCAGCGGTTCGGCTTCGGGCCGCCGAGCGAACGGGTGATGGAGCGGCGCGACCCGTAGCCGCCTTCCCTGAGGCGGCCACGGGTCGCGCGCGCCGCGTCCTAGTTGTTGATGACGATCATCCCGTCCCGGGCGCCCACCGTCTTGCTGATGCCCGATCGCGAGAAGCGGGCGGCGGTGCGGCCGGTGTTCACGAGGATGTAGCCGTGGCTGTAGCGGCGGGTGATCAGGCCGCCCGACGTCTTCGCGTCCGCGACGGCGCGACCCAGGCTGCCGGCCTTGTTGAAGAAGTCCCACCACTTGCCGGCCTGGGCGTCGGTGCCGACGCTGATGCGGTCGCCCTTGCCGGCCCCGGCGAGGAACAGCGTGAAGCCGTACCTGGCTCCTTGCTCGGTGCCCAGCTTGGCGAAGCAGATGCACGTCGTGCGGCGAAGGACGTCGAGCGAACGGGCCGCGGAGGTGCGAGCGAACATCTCGTAGGCCACGCGGAACTTCGGATGCGTGACCGTGATCAGGTTGTTCGCGATCACGTGGTAGCGGTCGGACGCGTTCTCGACGTAGTTTGCAAGCGCCGTGACGCGCGACCGCCAGGTGCTGAGGCTGATGCTCGGCCGGCCACTCGTCCGGCTGTAGCCGTCATCCCCCATCGCATCGAGGAAGCAGAGGTTCGGCGCGGGCTTGCAGTTCTGCACGACGTGCTTTCGCCACCCGGCGCTGCCCGGGTTCATGACGAAGTACTTGCTGCGCGCCCGATCGTGGATGCGTGCGCCGCTCGCGGTGTGGAGGTACCACGAGGACGGGAAGCTCCCATCGTTCGATCGCGTGCCCTTCGTGTAGATCCCAACGTGCCTCGCGCGGTATTTCCGCAGCATCTTCGACTGCACCGTGATCGTGTCGAAGTGCGAGCGGATGAACGTCGGTGACGGCGCGGACCGCGGATGGATGTGCAGCGGCGCATAGAGCCGTGACAGCACGTTCGCGTGAGCGGACGGTGCTACGGCAAGACTCGCCGCAAGCGCGGCTGGGATCAGCAGGCGTAGACGCATAGACGGGGGTCTCCTTGGCTTCAGTCGGGGTCGCGGGCCCATGTCGGTGCACCGCGTTTCTGGCCTCGGGGGTGCAGCGTAGAAACCGTCCGTAAGCGTCATGCGAGCCGCATGTACACGACCGGTAAAGATTCGGTGGGGGCTTCTCCGATCCGGTTCTGTGACCGGGGCGGTCATGGTGCGACCTGCGGGGGCGGTCCGCGATACGCTGATGTCCGCACCGGCAGGTTCTTGTCTCAGTGGGCCGGCGCTCTTGACTTGTTGTCACTTTGACCAGACACTCGTATCCAGGTATGGGCTTCCCCGTTCGGCATACCGTGCTCCTCCCTGCGCTGCTCGCGGTGCTGGTGCTGCCTGCCTGCAGCGGCAGCTCCTCCGGCGGCGGAGCGTCCGGCCCCGCCGGCACCAGCTCCGCGCCGCCGGGGTCGACCGGCTTCACGCCCGCGAGCGGCACGGCCGACACCGGCGAGCTGTTCCCGGTCTACACGAACAAGGAGGCCGGGTACTCGCTCCGCGTCCCGGGCGGCTGGCGTGTCAAGCAGGGCAAGGGGGTCGACGTGCGGATCGGCCGGTTCGGCGACGCCATCGCCATCGTCGTCCGCGAGCGCAAGGCAGCGCCGTTCTACAAGGGCTACCAGAAGCAGCTCGAGGCGCTCCTCGCCAAGCACGACGACAAGCTGCTCGCGAGCATCGTCCAGCCGGCCAGCCAGTTCGCCGTGGGCAAGGACAAGATCACCAAGGCCGTGATCGAGCAGAAGCGCCCCACCGGCCCTGGTGACGCGCCTGTGGACACGGTGATCACGTACCGGTACCTGTTCTGGAAGGACGGCAAGCTGGTGCAGATCTCGATGAGCTCCGTGAAGGGCGTCGACAACGGCCCCGCCTGGGATCTCATCGCCAGCAGCTTCAAGTGGAATTAGCCGCGGCCCGCGGCTAATTTCGTGGCGTGATCGTCGCCGACGCCGTCACGGCGTACCTCAACGCATCGCGCAGGCCGCCGGACCCGGTGCTCGCCGAGATGGAGGAGCACGGTGAGCGGGACGGAATCCCGATCGTCGTTCCCTCGACCGGCGCCTTCCTGGCCGCGCTGACGGCCGCCGCGGGTGCGCGCCGGGTGGTCGAGGTGGGCACGGCGATCGGCGTCTCGACGTTGCACATCGCGCGGTCGCTGCCCGAGGACGGGCTGATCGTGTCGTTCGAGGTCGACCAGGCACGCCACACGGCTGCGCGCGGCTACCTGGAGCGCGCTGGCGTGAGGGGCAGGGCCGACCTGCGCCTCACGGATGCCGGCGAGGGGTTGGCCGAGCTCGACCCGGGGAAGTGGGACATGGTGTTCCTGGACGGGCTCAAGGGCGACTATCCCCGTCATCTCGAACTCGCGCTGCCGCTGCTCCGTCCCGGCGGCACGGTGGTCGTCGACAACACGCTGCTCAGCGGCACCGTCGCAGCCGGCCGCGGCGACGCCCACTGGACGGACGACGCGGTCGAGACGATGCGCCGGTTCAACGCCGGCCTGCTCGAGCGCGACGACATGGTCGCGGCCCTGCTTCCGGTCGGCGACGGGCTGATGATGGCGGTGAAGCGGTGAGGCGCCTGCTCCTGCTCACAGCGGTCCTGGCCGCCTGGTCATCGACGGCGGCTCGGGCGGACGCGCTGCCGCCGGGAACACACGTGCAGACGTACGTGAGCGGGCTCAACCAGGTCGTCGACATGGCATACGTGCCGCACTCCCGGAAGCTGTTCTTCACCGAGAAGGACACGGGGAAGATCCGTGTTGTCCTGCGCGGGCATCTGCGGAGCCGGGCGTGTGCGAACCTCGACGTCGTCAGCGACGGCGAGCGCGGGGCGCTCGGCCTGGCGCTCGACCCGCACTACCGCGCGAACCATTGGCTCTACGTCTACTTCACCAAGCGGCGGCCACTGGAGAACCGGGTCACGCGGTTCACGGTCGACCACAACCGCTGCACACATCCGCATCCGATCGTCACCGGGCTCAAGACCGCCTCCGGCTATCACAACGGCGGCCAGCTCTTCTTCCTCGGCGGCAAGCTGTTCGTCACCGTCGGCGAGTCGCATGACCCCGGCAATGCGCAGAACCTGCACAACCGACTGGGCAAGATCCTGCGCTACAACCCGGACGGTTCCATCCCGTCGGACAATCCGAGTCTCGGCGGACGGGTGAGCGCCATCTGGTCGTACGGGCACCGCAACGGGTTCGGCCTGACGGCGAAGCCGGGCACGCACCGGCTGTACGAGACCGAGAACGGTCCCAACTGCGACGACGAGCTGAACCTGATCCGCAGGGGCCGCAACTACGGCTGGGGCAACGGCTACGAGTGCGGTACGCGCGGCGTCGGCCCCAATCCCGTGGCACCGCTGCACCGCTGGTCGCCGACGATCGCTCCGACCGACCCGTGGTGGTACACCGGCCGCATCCACCGGATGCGCGGGTCGATCTACATGGGCGACTACAACACCGGCACGCTCCGGCGCATCCGGATCAGCCGCGCCGGCACGTCGGTCCGGAGCGTGCGGTCGATCTACACCGCTCCGAGCGGCATCATCGACGTCTCGAACGGCCCGCACGGCTGGCTGTACTTCGCCACGCAGACGGCGATCTACCGGATCGTCGGCTGACGGCCGCGCGGCGGCGCGGCGATGGGGGCGGCTGGGTTCGAACCAGCGACCAACCCGTTATGAGCGGGCTGCTCTAACCGCTGAGCTACACCCCCGGCGCTCCCATCGTACCGGCAGCATCCGCTCTCATCCTCGTCCAATGGTGGCTGTCCACCGTTCAAACCACCGGGCATCGATTGACGTATCAATGAGCGGACGCCCCGAATGGAGGACCGGTGAGCCATCTGATCAGCGACAGCGCGGAGCACGAGATCCTCGAGGGGCTCTCGGACGCCGACCTCGCCGATCTCGACGACATGTTCGCGATGGCGAGCTTCCGCAAGGGTGAGCTGATCTACTCGCCGTTCGACCGTGGCGACGCGATGTTCCTGATCGAGGGCGGACGGGTGCGGCTCTTCCGCAGCGCCAGCGACGGCCGGCAGGTGACGCTCGCGATGCTGGACCCCGGCTCGGCGTTCGGGCAGGTCTCGGCGCTCGACCAGCCCACCCACGACGCGTATGCCGAGGCCATGTCGGACACCGTGGTGCGGATCCTGCGGGCCTCGGACATCGAGCGGGCGATCGCCGGCCACCCGCGCATGGCGCTCAATCTCATCCACTCGCTGTCGGCGCGCCTGCGCGCGGCAGAGGACCAGGTCGAGGCGCTCGCCTTCCGCCCGGTGCCCGCCCGGCTCGCCGGAAAGCTGCTCGAGCTGATGGACCGCTACGGACGTGTCACGCCGAACGGGATCCGCATCGACGAACGGTTCACGCACATGCAGCTCGCGGAGATGATCGGCACGAGCCGCGAGACGCTGACCAAGGTGCTGAACGAGCTGCGCGAGGCCGGGATGGTGGACGTCCGCGACCGGCTGATCTGGGTACTCGACGCGGACGCGCTCGAGAGCCAGATCGCGCACTGACGCCGGCCCCCTGGGCTGCCCACGCCCGCCGCTGCACTACAATCCGTGGCCAGGAACGCACGGACTGAAGGGGCGACCAGTGGCTGAAACCGGAACAATGCGCGTCAAGAGCGGCCTCGCCGAGATGCTCAAGGGCGGCGTGATCATGGACGTGACCAACGCCGAGCAGGCGCGCATCGCCGAGGACGCCGGTGCGTGCGCCGTGATGGCGCTGGAGCGGGTGCCCGCCGACATCCGGCGCGACGGCGGCGTCGCCCGCATGGCGGATCCGACCAAGATCCGCGAGATCCAGGAGTCGGTCACGATCCCCGTGATGGCCAAGGCCCGCATCGGCCACTTCGTCGAGGCGCAGATCCTCGAGGCGCTGGAGGTCGACTACATCGACGAGTCCGAGGTGCTGACCCCCGCGGACGAGAGCCACCACATCGACAAGTGGGGCTTCAAGGTCCCGTTCGTGTGCGGCGCGACCAACCTCGGCGAGGCGCTGCGGCGCATCTCCGAGGGCGCTGCGATGATCCGATCGAAGGGCGAGGCGGGCACCGGCAACGTGGTCGAGGCGGTGCGGCATATGCGCTCGATCCTCGGCGAGATTCGCAGGCTGCAATCGATGGACGAGAGCGAGCTCTATGCCGCGGCGAAGGAGCATCGCGCGCCGTATGACCTCGTCCGGTACTGCGCCGAGAACGGCGGTCTGCCCGTCGTCACCTTCACGGCCGGCGGCCTGGCGACGCCCGCGGATGCAGCCATGATGATGCAGATGGGCGCCGACGGCGTGTTCGTCGGCTCCGGCATCTTCAAGAGCGGCGACCCCGCGCAGCGCGCGGCGGCGATCGTCAAGGCGGTCACCCACTACAACGACCCGGTCGTCCTGGCCGAGGTGTCGACCGGGCTCGGCGAGCCGATGGTCGGCATCGAGATGTCGTCGCTCGGCGAGGACGGCCTGCTGCAGACGCGTGGCTGGTAGCCGGGGCGAGCGTGGGGCACGCGTCGGCGTGCTTGCTCTGCAGGGCGCGTTCCGCGAGCACGTTCGCGCCCTGCGCGACGTGGGGCTGGACGCGGTCGAGGTGCGGCAGCCCCGCGATCTGGAGGGCCTGAGCGGTCTCGTCATCCCCGGCGGCGAGTCGACGACGATGTCGAAGCTGATGACGGCCTACGGCCTCGAAGAGCCGATCCGCGGCCTGCACGACGGCGGCGCTCCGATCTTCGGCACCTGCGCCGGGATGATCCTGATCGCCCGGCGCGCGGTGGACGGACAGCCCGGCCAGCGGACGCTGGGGCTGATCGACATCGACGTGCGCAGGAACGCCTTCGGCCGCCAGGTTGCGAGCTTCGAGGCCGACCTCGAGCTGGCCGGCGACGACGTGCCGATGACCGGGGTGTTCATCCGAGCCCCGTGGATCGAGTGTGCCGGCGAGGGCGTCGATGTGCTGGCCCGGCACGGCGGGCACGGCGTGGCCGCCCGCCAGGGGCGCGTGCTGGTCACGGCGTTCCATCCCGAGCTGACCGACGACCGCCGGCTGCACCGGCTGTTCGCGGCGATGGTCGCGTCGGCGCGCGAGGCGGTGGCGGCGTGAGCGGCCATTCCAAGTGGTCGACGATCAAGCACAAGAAGGGCGCCGAGGACAAGAAGCGCGGCAAGCTCTTCACCAAGCTCTCCCGGGCGATCATCGTCGCGGCCAAGGAGGGCGGCGGTGATCCCGCCTCCAACGCCTCGCTCGCGGCCGCGGTGGCGAAGGCGCGGTCGTACTCGATGCCCAAGGACAACATCGAGCGGGCGATCCAGCGGGGAGCCGGCGGCGGCGAGGACTCCGACGCATTCGACTCGATCACCTACGAGGGGTACGGGCCGGACGGCGTCGCGCTCATCGTCGAGGCACTGACCGACAACCGCAACCGCACCGCGGCCGACGTGCGGTCGATCTTCGCGAAGCACAACTCCAGCCTGGGGACGCCCGGGTCGGTCGCGTGGCAGTTCGAGCGCAAGGGCGTCGTGCTGATCGCCTCGGACGGCGTGGATGAGGACGACCTCGTGCTCCAGGCCGCCGACGCCGGTGCCGAGGACGCCGAGCTCGACGGCGATGTGTGGCAGGTGACGACCGATGCCGCCGACCTGGCCGCCGTTCGCGATGCGCTCGAGGCGGCCGGCCTCTCGATCACGTCCGCAGAGCTGACGCTCGTCCCGAAGAACACGGTGGCGCTGGACGAGGATGCCGCCCGCAAGCTCCTGCGGCTGATCGACGCCCTGGAGGAGAATGACGACGTCCAGGACGTCTATGCGAACTTCGACATCCCCGACGCGGTGCTCGAGGCCGTCGCGGGCTGATCAGCCGGTGTGCGTGGGCCGGTGCCGGAGCACGTAGCGGATGCTGAGGTAGGCGGCGAGGATCGCGACGATCGCGATGGCGACCCCGCCGATCGCGTGGCTGGCCGACCCGAACCCGTCGGTCAGCGACTGCACCGAGCTCGAGAACCCGTAGCCGATCAGCCCCACGCCGATGGCCCAGATCGCTGCGCCGAGCCCGTCCGCGATGATGTACCGGTGCAGTGGCATGCGCGTGCTGCCCGAGACGATCGCGAGCTTCGTGCGGACCCCTGCGATCAGCCGGCCGACCAGGACCGCCCGCGCGCCGTGCCGCTCCATGAAGCCGTGCACCGAGCTGTCCTCGTGGACGCCGAACCGGCGGAGGACCCGCGGGCCGGCGGCGCGCCCGATCGCATAGGCGCATGCGTCGCCGGCGACCGCGAATCCCCACGCCACGGCGATCACGACCGGGATGCTGAAGTGGCTGGACGAGGCCGCCGCGGCGGCCGAGGCGAGCAACAGCACCACCTCGCCCGACGACGGCAGGCCGAAGCTGTCCCCGAAGGCGCCCACGGCGACGCCGAGGTAGCCGTGGTCGCGGATCAGCGAGCCGGCGCTGGGTGCGTCCACCCGCTGCAGAACGAGCCAGATCACCACGGCGGCGGCGGCCAGCGCGGCGAACACCGCGGCCAGACGCAGCACGGGCGGCACCCACCAACGGGTGTTCCGGGTCTCGGCGGCGTCCATCCGCGCACTGTACAGAGGCAACGTGTGGGCTCGGATGGTGGGGAACGGGCGTTCGGTCCTGTCCGCGTCCGCCGGTAGACTGCCCCGATGATCCTGCTCGGATTCGATCCCGGCACCGCGTCGACCGGCTTCGGCGTGATCTCGGCCGAGGGCTCGACGCTGCGCGCGCTCGAGCACGGCGTCATCTCCACCTCACCGCGCACGCCGGCCGCGGCACGCCTGGCCGCCATCCACCGGCGCGCGGTCGAGCTGCTCGACCGGCACCGGCCGGATGCCGTGGCGATGGAGGACCTCTTCGTCGGCCGGAACCCGAGGACGGTGCTCAGCGTGGGGCAGGCGCGCGGCGCGGTGCTTACGGCGTGCGGGCTGGCCGGGCTCGAGGCGTCCGCGTACCCGCCCGCGGAGGTGAAGACCGCTGTGTGCGGGTACGGCGGCGCAGACAAGGCGCAGGTGCAGCGCATGGTCGGCGCGATGCTGGCCGAGGATCTTCGCGCTGCCAGCGACCATGCCACCGACGCGCTCGCGGTCGCCATCTGCCACGCCGTGCGCAGCCGCGGCAGGCGTCTCGTGGAGGCGGCGGCCGGATGATCGCAACGCTGCGCGGACGGGTGCTCGAGCGCGGGCCGGGCCGCATCGTGCTCGACGTCAACGGGGTCGGGTACCTGCTCGCGGCCACCAGCTCGGCCGTGCGCGCCGCCCTTCCCGACGGCGAGGAGATCACGCTCGTGACGCACCTGCACGTCCGTGAGGACACCCTGACGCTCTACGGGTTTGCCTCGACGGCGGAGCGGGAGCTGTTCGAGCTGCTGCTCGGCGTGTCGGGGGTCGGGCCCAAGGCGGCTCTGGCGATCGTGTCGGGGTATGCGCCCGACCAGATCCGCCGCGCGATCGCGACCTCCGACCACGCCTTGTTCACGAGCATCACCGGGATCGGCCGGAAGACGGCAGAGCGGGTGGTCATCGACCTGAAGGACAAGGTCGGCGCCCTCCCGGCGGCCGAGCCGGAGCCCGACGTCACGGCGGCGCCGCCCGACGACCACACCGCCGCCCGGGACGCGCTCGTGGGGCTGGGGATGTCGGTCGTCGAAGCCGAGGCCGCCCTTCGGGGCGTCGACGGCGAGCTGCCGGTCGGCGAGCGGATCCGTCTCGCCCTCGCCGCGGGGGTCGGTGGATGAGCGCCCAGGCCGGCAGGATTCCCGACCCGCTGCTCGCCGCCGGCGAAGAGGAGCTCGACCAGACGCTCCGGCCCCGCCGCCTCTCGGAGTTCGTCGGCCAGGAGGCGGTCAAGGAGCAGCTGTCGATCTTCCTCGCCGCTGCGCGTGCGCGGAACGAGCCCTGCGAGCACGTGCTGCTCGCGGGCCCGCCCGGGCTCGGGAAGACGTCGCTCGCCGGCATCATCGCCGTCGAGATGGCGTCCGCGTTGCGGGTCATGTCCGGTCCGGCGATCGACCGCAAGGCGGACATGGCGGCGATCCTGACCGCGCTGGAGCCGAACGACGTGCTCTTCATCGACGAGATCCACCGCCTCAACCGGACGATCGAGGAGCTGCTGTACCCCGCGATGGAGGACGGCTGCATCGACATCGTGATCGGTCAGGGGCCGGGCGCCCACTCGATCCGGCTCGACCTTGCACCGTTCACGCTGGTCGGCGCAACGACGCGAACCGGTCTGCTGACGACCCCGCTCCGCGACCGCTTCGGCATCACACACCGGCTCGACCATTACCAGCCGCACGAAATCGAGCAGATCGTCCTGCGCTCGGCGCGGATCCTCGGCGTCGAGATCGACCAGGGCGGCTGCGAGCAGATCGGGCGCCGCTCGCGAGGCACGCCGAGGGTCGCAAACCGGATCCTGCGGCGCGTGCGTGACTATGCCCAGGTGCGGCATCAGGGCGAGATCACGCAGGACATCGCGGCGGATGCCCTGGCGCTGTTCGAGGTGGACGCGCTCGGCCTCGAGCGGATCGACCGGGAGATCCTCCGCCAGGTGGCCGAGACGTTCTCGGGCGGCCCCGTCGGCCTGTCGACCCTTGCGGTCGCGATCGGCGAGGAGCCCGACACACTCGAGGACGTGTACGAGCCGTACCTGCTCCAGCTGGGACTGCTGCAGCGGACGCCGCGCGGTCGGGTGGTGACGCCGTCCGCCTTCGCCCACCTGGGACTGCCCGCGCCGGCGCGCGACCCTCGGCTGTTCTGACCCCGAGTCAGCCCGCGCGACGATCGGCTGCGGGCGCAAACGCATCCGCAACCTCGTCGGCGAAGGCGCGGATGGCATCCCAGTCGCGCGCGTCGCTGGCGGGCATGCGGCTGAACGGGAAGTGGAGGCCCGACGGGTCGATCACGCCGCCGAACACGGCGACCGCGACCGGGTGGACGTCGGGCCGGTGTGCGAGCGCGGCGTCGATCTGCCTGCGCGCGCCGGCGATGTCCTCGTCGGCGGAGGTGCGCGGCCCCATGGCGAACACCGCGAACGGCATCCCGGCGAGCGCGGCGTGATGCCGCTTCAGCAGACGCCTGGCATCCGGGTGTGCGCGCCCGGTGTAGAGGGCCGTGCCGAGCACCGCGCCGGCGTAGCGGCTGACATCGTCGACGTCGGCCGCGGGCGTCGCCTCCACCGCCCAGCCTCGCTCCCGTAGCCCGGTCGCGACCGCCTCCGCCACCTCGCGGGTCGAGCCATGCTTCGAGGCGTATGCGACGAGTATGGTGGGTAGCTCGTTCATGATGTCCACATCGTCGCGCGTTCCGGCGGCCGCGCGCATCGCGGTGCACGC
>DASWRM010000069.1 GCA_036403155.1 Gaiellales bacterium
TGCTCGATGCAGTTCCGCGACGACGCCTTCGCCCAGTCGGTCACGAGTGTGCCGGTCGGGTGGTAGCCGCGCTGCGCGTGGCCGGCGAGGATGTTCGGCAGCGTCACCACCCCGGGAACGGCGGCGCAGCCGTCCGTGGCCGTCCACGCGGTGTGCGCGATCAGCGGAGTCACGTATGCCGGCGCGGTCGCCGCGGACGCGCTACCGGGCCACGCGACGGCCGCGATCAGGGCGAGCAGGCACGTGTGCAGCAGCCTGCGCGCACGGTGGGATGGACGGGGCATGGCAGCCTCCAGTCGGATCCCGGGCGGCGCGGCCGCCCACTGCGCCGCACCGGAGACCGGTCGTGCGGTGACGGTAGGCCCCGGCGAGAAGCGGGTCAAGTCCGTCACGCTACGATGAGTTCTCGGTGCGTCACCGGTCTACCGGGAAACGACGATTCCGGGAGCACCCCACATGACCGACATCGCACACTCAAACCCCGAGCGCGCAGGCGACAACCGGCACCGCTGGCTGGCGCTGATGGTGCTCTGCGGCGGCAGCCTGATGATCGTGCTCGACTCGACGATCGTGAACGTCGCGCTGCCCTCGATCCGCTCGAGCCTCGACTTCTCGGCCACCTCGCTGGCCTGGGTGGTCAACGCGTACCTGCTCACCTTCGGCGGCTTCCTGCTGCTGGGCGGGCGGCTCGGCGACCTGTTCGGGCAGCGCAAGCTGTTCCTGTTCGGGATCATGCTGTTCACGATCGCCTCGTTGGCCTGCGGCGTCTCCAACAGCCAGCACGTGCTGATCGGAGCCCGCGCGGTGCAGGGCCTCGGCGGGGCCGTTGCGTCGGCCGTCTCGCTGGGCCTGATGATGAACCTGTTCACCGAGCCGGGCGACCGCGCCAAGGCGATGGGCGTGTTCGGCTTCGTCGCCTCCGGCGGCGGCACCCTCGGCGTGCTGCTCGGCGGCGTTCTCACCAACTGGCTGGACTGGCACTGGATCTTCCTCGTCAACCTGCCGATCGGCGTCGCCGTCATCGTGCTCTCGTTCCGGCTGCTGCCGGGCGGCGGCGCGATCCCGCAGAACGGCCGGCTGGACGTGGCCGGCGCAGTGACCGTGACCGGCGCGCTGATGCTGGCCGTCTACGCGATCGTGAACGGCAATGGCGAGGGGTGGACCTCCGTCCAGACGCTGGGCATGCTCGGCGGCGCGGTGGCCGTCCTCGCCGTGTTCGTCGCGATCGAGTCGCGCGTGGCCGCTCCGCTCGTGCCGCTGTCGATGTTCCGCATCCGCAACACGAGCGTCGCGAACGTCGTCGGCGTCCTCTGGGCGGGCGCGATGTTCGCGTGGTTCTTCCTCTCGGCGCTCTACCTGCAGTCGGTGCTCGGATACTCGCCTGTCCAGGTGGGCCTGGCCTTCCTGCCCGCGAACCTGATCATGGGCGCGTTCTCGCTCGGCCTGTCGGCCAAGATCGTGATGCGGTTCGGCCTGCGGCGGCCGCTCGGGCTCGGGCTCGGCATCGCGGCGCTCGGCCTGCTGCTGTTCGTCCGCGCCCCGGTCGACGGCACCTTCGCGATCGACGTGCTGCCCAGCATGATGCTGCTCGGCATCGGCGCCGGCATGGCGTTCAACCCCGTTTTGCTGGCGGCGATGAGCGACGTTCCGCAGCACGAGTCGGGCCTCGCCTCAGGGATCGTCAACACCGCCTTCATGATGGGCGGCGCGCTCGGGCTCGCGGTGCTGGCGAGCGTGGCGGCGTCGCGCACGAGCACGCTGCAGGCGTCCGGAGACGGGACGTTGCAGGCGCTCACGGGCGGCTACCACGCGGCGTTCCTGGTCGGCACCGTGTTTGCCCTGGTGGCCGCGGCCGTCGGCGCCACGCTGATCCGCGAGGGGCAGCCCGCCCCCGCGCATGCGCACGGCGAGTACGCCGGCGAGCCTGCCGTCGAGTCGTTCTAGCAGTCAAGCGGTTCGTCCCGGCGTCCGATATCAGAGCCATGAAGCGCCGGGACGAATCGCTGGCCCTCGCCTACGCGGCGGCCGACGCGTACGCCAACGAGGCCGAGACGATCGCCGTGGTCGAGGTGGTGCTCGAGGACCTGCGCGAGCGCGTCGAGATCACCGAGCTGGAGTGGGCCCGGCTGGCGCAGCGGTTCCGGTCGGTGCTGCACACCAACCGCACCGCGCCTGCGGTGATGAAGATCATGGCCCTGGCCGACGAGAGCCGGGTCGCGCGGATCGAGGCGGCGGCCACGCGCCGCACGCGCGAGCGTCGTGCATGGGAGCGGCACGCGCAGGAGGTCGGCGGCGAGCTGCGCCGGCTCGTGGCCGCGACGCTCGACGCCATGCGCGCCGAGCCGTACTGACGCGCAACCGCCGGGCCGCCTGCCAATCTGCCGCTTATCCGGCGTTCCTACGCTGACACCATCTCGACCGCCGTGCCCGCATGAGCCAGTCCGCCCGCAAGCGCCCCACGCGCGCCACGCCGCCGCCGCCCGCGAAGCCGGCCGCGAACCGCGTGCTCTGGATCGTCAACGGCGTGCTGCTGGTCGTGGTGATCGTGATCGCAGGCGTGCTCGTCGCCCGTTCGCAGTCCGGCGCGCCCGCGCCCAAGGCCGCCAAGCACCAGGCGTCCGTCGACGCCAACGCGCCGGCCGCGCTCGTCCAGGCCGCTGACGCGATCGGCTTTCACACCAGCAGCGAGCCGGGCGTCGGCCTGCGTGAGAACGGCGCCGCGAGCGACGGCACCGTGCAGAGCGATCCCACGCTCCTGCAGCCGGGCACGCGGGCACCCGCCTTCACGCTGAAGGCGCCGCAGGGTCAGACCGTCAGCCTCTCGGACTACCGCGGCAAGGCCGTCCTGCTCGAGCTGTTCGCGACCTGGTGCCCGCACTGCCAGGCCGAGGCGCCGCACCTCGCGAGGCTGGCACGGGCGCTCGCGCCGAAGGGTGTCCAGTTCATCTCGGTGAACGGCGACTCCGAGGACGCCGCCAGCGTGTTCGCATTCCACCGCTACTTCGCGTCGCCCTACCCGGCGCTGCTCGACTATCAGGGTGCGCCCGGCGGGTCGTTCTCGCGGCTCGGCCCGGCGGGGCCGGTCTCGAAGGCGTACCGGCTGCAGAGCTTCCCGACCTTCTACGTGATCAAGCCGGACGGCACGATCGCATGGGGTGCCCAGGGTGAGCAGCCCGACGCGCTGCTCAAGCAGAAGCTGCTCACCGTCGCCCCGTAGCGGCGGCCGGTGAAAAAAAAGTGCCAGGCACCTTTTTTTCACCCAGCGCCCGGCCTACCGTCAGGCGCTGATGCGTGCGCTTCGCCTCCTGCTGCTCGTCGACGCCGTCGCCCTGGCGGCCGCCTCGAGGGTGTCCGACCCGATCCTCGGCAGCGTCGCGCTGGCGCCGACGCTGCTCGTCTGCATCCTCGCCGGCATCGCCGCTCTCAGCGCCGACCTCGTCCGGCCGCGCCGCCGGCTCGACGTCACCTGCTCGGCGCTCTCGATCGTCGCGCCGTTTCCGTTCCTCGTGCTCGGACATACCTGGGGTGCACTCGCCGGCGCGGTTGCGCTGGCCATCCTGCAGGTGCTGCCGCTCGCCCGGGGCGGCTGGCGCGGGCGCGGGGCGGCGCTCGGCGGGCCGCGCCGCGTGCTGGCCATGCTGACGTTGTCCACGCTCGTGCTCCTGCTCGCCGTCGTGGCACTCGTCTGGTACGGCGCCCGCTACCTGGTGCCGCAGCCGAAGGGCGTCTGGGCGCGCGCGCCGTACCTCGTCAGGCTGACCACCGACGCGGCCGCCTTCCGGTGGGAGCTGAAGGACGGCGAGCCGTCCGCGACGATCCGGGTGATCGGCGCCGACGGCCGCTCGGCCACCGCGTCGGGCGGGCGGCTGAGCGGCCTGCGGCCGGGCACGCGGTACCAGTGGACGGCCGACGTCGGCGGGGAGGCCGCCGCGGCCGGTGCCTTCCGAACGGCGCCCGAGACGACCGCCGGGGACATCACCATGGTCTCGTTCGGTGATTACGGCTCAGGCAACCTGCATGAGTACGCCATCGGGCGGCTCGCGGCGGCGGCTCAGCCGTCGCTCTTCCTCTCCAGCGGCGACAACTCCTACCTGCTCGCCGCACCGCCGTTCCTGGACAGGGCCATCTTCACCCCGCTGCGGCCGCTGCTGGGCGAGGCCGCGAGCGTGGTCGCGCTGGGCGAGCACGACCTCGCCTGGAACCGCGGGTCGGCCGTGAAATCCGCGTTCGGCATGCCCGGCGAGCGCTGCGCCGTGCAGTACGGGCCGGTGCGGGTGACCGTCCTCGGCCTCGAGGCCGATGGCTCGGCGCTCGACTTCGCCCGCCGCACGGTCGGCCGGGGCTGCTCGCCGGCCTGCCCGGTGCGGCTCGTGCTCGTCCACCGGCCGGTCGACGCGGACAACCCGATCATGCCGCTGCTGCGCCGCCGCCACGTGGCGGCGATCCTCGCGGCGCACCTGCACCGCTACGAGCGCCATGTCCGCGCCGGCATCCTCCAGCTCACGGTCGGCACCGGCGGCGAGGGGCCGGGCGGAAAGCAGTTCACGAAGGCGACGCCCGACGCGATCGTCTCGCTGCTCGACTACGGCTTCGTGCAGATCGACATCCACGGCGCCACGATCGACTACCGCTTCATCGACGAGACCGGACGGGTACGCGACAGCGTGCGGCGACCGGTAGCGGTGAACGGTTCTGTGGCCCCGTCCGCGCACTGGCGGACGAGGCCACAGGGGTTCGCCGGAGCTTGGAGCTAGTAGTTGCTGTACGGCCGTTGCGGGTCGTCGTACGCACGCGTGCGCGTGCGCCCGGCGACCGGCTGGCGCCGGTTCGCCATGGCGATCCAGAGGAGCGTCATGACGAAGCCGATGGCTCCGGCGATCATCAGGACATCACCGACGATGTCCCAGTTGACGTTGCTCGTGTGCAGCGTGACGGCGAAGCGCAGGATTGCGCCCACCGCGAACAGCACCAGCGAGGTTCCGATTCGCATCGCGAATCGGGCCTAGACGCGAGTCCGTCCGGCGACGTTCCGCCAGATGAACAGCGCCAAGACGATGATGACGAGCAATACCAGAATTGTGACCAGCATCGGGTCCCTCCTAGGACGGCAGCTGTGTACTTCCGTGCTGTACCCGTGGCGGTGATACCGAAAACGCCGCGGGTACCTGTTCACAATCCGAACTCGCGGCGAACAGATCCCATACATCCGTGGCCCACGATGGGACTCGTGGGGAGGGCGACATGACACAGCGAGAGGTACGCGAGGGGTCGGTCGTCGATCTGGTTGCGCGCATCGCACGGGAGCGGTCGCAGACTGCGGCCGATGCGCACGACGGGAGCGACGACGTGGTGAGCGTGGATCGGGAGCAGGCGCCGCGGCTGCGGCCGCCGACGCGGCTGTTCCCCGGCGCGCCGAAGCGCCGGCCACGAACTCCGTAGGGGAGCGGGGGACGGGCACGACGGGCCCGGCGTCCCAGATCGGGATGCCGGGCCCGTAGTCTGCAGATGGCCAGAACGGGTCATGTTGCCGGCTCTGCCTCCCGCCGATGAACACTCAATGAGGCTCCCGCTTCGCCGTCTGGTCGTCCTTGGCTCCGCCGCTGCTGCGGTCGCCTGCGCGGGCGGCCAGGCGCGTGCCACGGGAACCCCGCCGCCCGGCATGCCGCCGTCCGGCCACATCCGCCTCGGCGTCGCCGCGGGCAAGCCGAGCACCTTCGACTCGCTCACGCGCCACCACCACGACGTCTGGCTGCAGTTCGACATGCTGGGCGGCTCGTGGGTCAGGTGGAAGGGGGTGAAGACGCAGATCGACAAGGCGACGGCGTCGCACCGCATCGCGATGCTCACGCTCGGCGCCACGCGCGTCTCCGACCGGCACAAGTTCTCGCCCGGTGAGCTGGCCGCCGGCAAGGCCGACTCGATCTACATCTCCTACTCGCAGCAGGCAAACGGGACCGGCCGTCCCGTCTGGATCCGCCCGATGCAGGAGATGAACGGCTACTGGATGTCGTACTGCGCGTTCAACGCGAACGGCACGCGCAAGGGCGCCGCCTACGCGACCGGCAAGTACAAGGCGGCGTTCCGCCGGATCGCGATCATCATGCGAGGCGGCACCAAGGCGGCGATCAACGCGGAGCTTCGGGCCGCCGGGCTGAAGGTACTGCAGGCGCGGCTCTCCTCCGAGGGCATCGACGCGAGCGGCCAGATCGCCATGGTCTGGAATCCGCAGGGCGCGGGCTCGCCGAACGTCGCCGGGAACCAACCGCGCGACTACTACCCCGGCAACGCGTACGTGGACTACGTCGCCGACGACCTCTACGCACAGGGCGGCAACGCCTACTGGAAGGGCATGCAGCCGCTCTACGACTACGGCAAGCCCTTCATCCTGGGCGAGTGGGCGCCGTGGGGCTACGACGATCCGACCTTCGTCAACAAGGTCTTCACCTGGGCCCGCAACCACCCGCGGACCGCCGCGATCGTCTACTACGACCGCGTGTCGACATTCGACCTGAAGAGCAAGCCGCGATCGCTCAGCGCCTACAGGGCGCAGGCCGGCCGTGCCGTGTTCGACACCACCGCGTAACGCGCTCGCCTTGACTCGCCCGCTCGTGGCGGGCACCATCCCCCGGTCGCGCCGCCCGGCGCGTGATCCGAGAAGGGGTGGCTATGACACGCGCGATGACCTGGGCGGCCGCCGTTGCGGTGGCGGTGCTCATGACGGCCGGCAGCGCGAGCGCCTCTGCCCCGGAGACGCTGCACCACGGCCACATCGGCGGCATCGTGCCGGCGCGCGGGCTTACGGCGGGGGCGAAGCCCGCCGGCAACCTGCTGTACCACGGCGGGCCCGTGCAGCACACGAACACCACCTACGCGATCTACTGGGTGCCGAGCGGCTTCTCGGTGGACGCGACATACGTCTCCACGATCAACGGGTTCCTGGCAAACGTCGCCAGGGCCAGCGGCACCACCTCGAACGTCTACTACAGCGACACGCAGTACACCGACGGCTCCGGAAGGGCCGGCTACTCGTCGACCTTCGGCGGGTCGTTCGTCGACACCCATGCGTTCCCGGCGAGCGGCTGCAAGGACCGCTACACGTCCGTCTGCCTGAGCGACGCGCAGATCCAGACCGAGATCCGCCGGGTGGTCACGGTCAAGGGCTGGAAGCCCGGCGCCGGCCGGATGTTCTTCATGTTCACGCCGCGGAACGTCGGCAGCTGCTTTGGCAACTCGTGCTCGTTCAGCTTCTTCTGCGCCTACCACGGCGACTTCGGGCCGTCGTCCTCGCCGACGATCTACGCCAACCAGCCGTACGCGGCGTCCGTGCCGTCGCGGTGCGACTCGGGGCAGCACCCGAACGGCGGCGATGCCGACGCGACGATCAACGTCGCAAGCCACGAGCACAACGAGGCGAACACCGACCCGCTCGGGAACGCGTGGTACGACAGCGCGGGTGAGGAGAACGGCGACAAGTGTGCGTGGGGCTTCGGCACGCCGCTCGGGTCGACCGCGCACGGGCAGTACAACCAGGCGATCGGGACCGGGAAGTACTACCTGCAGCGCGAGTGGAGCAACCGCAGCGGGGGCTGCGTCCTGCGCGGGCTCTGACGCACGGCGTCAGCGGCCGGATGTCCGGTAGGCGGAATCCGCCGCGTACCGCGCGGCCCGCTCGCCCGCACTCGCCTGCGCCATCCAGGCGGCCGCGGCGAGCGATGCCGCGATCACGCAGGCGTAGGTCGCCCGGCTCGAGGTGGCCTGCGCGAGCGCGCCGGCCGCGACCGGGCCCACCAGCGCGGCGGCCGACCAGACGATGTTGAGCAGTGCGGCGACCGCGGTCAGCGAGATGCCCGCGCGCCGCGCTCCCACCACTCCCAGCGGAAACGTGATGGTGAACATCAGCGCCGAGATGGGCCCGCGCGCGAGCAGGAAGCCGATCACGGCCTCCGAGCTGGTGCTGGCGGCGACGACCAGCAATGCGACCGCGATGGCGACGGAGCTGAGGCAAGCGACGCGCACGCTCGCGGCACGCTCGCCGAACCGCGCGACGATGGCGCTCGAGGCGATGAACGCCAGGGCCGCGACCGAGAAGACCAGGCCGATGCTGGACTCCGTCAGGCCGTTTCGGTGGAGCTGCAGCGGCGTCAGCAGGTTGACGGCGCCGCCGACGAACCCGCCCAGCGCCATCGTCACCAGGCTGACCAGCACCAAGCGGTCGCCGGCGACGCGGCGCATGGTGGTCGCCAACGGCACCGTGGTCTCGGGGCGCTGACCGGTGTGCGCGGGGATCGCCGTCATGCCCGCGAACACGACCCCGGTGACCACCGCGCAGGCGACGAACGGGGCCGCCAGCCCGAAGCGCTCGACCGCGATGCCGGCGAAGCCAGGGCCGGCGATGCCCCCCAGGCCGGCCGTCGTGACGGTCAGCGACAGGGCGCGCGCCTGGCTCGTGCCGGCCACCTCGCCGAGCCACGCGACGCCGGTCGTCCAAACGATGCCGAAGCCGACGCCGAAGAGCATCCGTGACAGGAGCAGCGTCCAGAACGATCCGGACACGCCCGTCGTTATGTCGGACAGCGCCATCAGCAGCATCGCCGCGAGCGTGAGCCGGCGCGCGCCGAAGCGGTCGGCGAGGACGCTGGCCGGGATCGAGACCGCGAGGATCGTCACGCTCGCCGAGGCGAGCAGCGCGCCGCCCTCGACCTTCGACAGGTCGAAGCGCTGCGAGTACGCCGGCACCAGCGGGACGAGCGCCGTCCAGACCACTTCCCCGACGAAGATGCCGAGGTAGAGGAGCAGCGCCGAGCGGCGCACTACGCGGCGCCCGCCGGGGCCGGCCGCAGCGCGCCGTGGCGCCCGACGCTCACGCTCAGCATCGCGGCGAGCACGCCGAGCGCGCCGGCGAGCAGGAACGCGGGCTCGTAGGAGCCGAACCACGTGCGGGTCGCGCCGGCGCCCCAGGCGGCGAAGGCGGCGCCGAACTGGTGGCACGCGAACACCCATGCGAAGACGACGCCCACTCGCTCCCGGCCGAACACCTCCCGGCAGAGCGCGACGGTGGGCGGCACGGTCGCGACCCAGTCGAGCCCGTAGAAGACGATGAACGCGACCAGGCCGAGCCCGGCGTCGCCGAGCGCGGCGTTGAGGCCGAGCAGTGAGAGGCCGCGCAGGCCGTAGTACCAGAACAGCAGCCAGCGCGGGTCGAAGCGATCGGTCAGGTAGCCGGAGCAGACGGTGCCGACGATGTCGAAGACCCCGATCGCGGCGAGCAGTCCGGCGCCGCGCACCTCGCTCAGCCCGTGGTCTGAGCACGCGGCGATCAGGTGCGTGCCGATCAGCCCGTTGGTCGTCGCGCCGCAGATGAAGAACGCGCCGGCCAGCAGCCAGAAGTCGCGCACGTGCACTGCGTCGCGCAGCGTGTCGACCGCGCTTCGGAAGGGGTTCATGTGGCGCCGGAGCGGCTCGGCCTCGGTGCCACCGTACGGGAGCAGGCCGACGTCGGCCGGCTCGTTGCGCAGGAAGACGAGCGCGATCGGCGCGACCAGCAGCACCGCGGCGGCCGCAACGGTGAGTGCCGCCGCGCGCCACGAGTACTCGGTGACGATCCATGCGAGCAGCGGCAGGAAGACCAGCTGCCCGCTCGCGTTGCTGGCGGTCAGCATGCCGGTGACGAGACCGCGGCGATGGACAAACCACCGGTTCGCGACTATGGCGGCGAGCGGGACGGCGACCGCTCCGGTGCTCGCGCCCACGACCACGCCCCACAGCAGGTAGAGCTGCCAGGCGGATGTCATGATCGTGGTCAGCGCGGCTCCTGTCGCCACAAGGGACAACGCGATCACGGTGATCCGGCGGATCCCGAAGCGCTCGACGATCGCCGCCGCGAACGGTGCGCCCAGGCCGTAGATCAGCAGGTTGACCGCAACGGCGCCGCCGATGATCGCCCGCGACCAGCCGAACTCGTGCTGGAGCGGGATGATCAGGACGCCGGGTGTGGCCCTGAAGCCGGCCGCTGTGACGAGCACTGCGAACGTCGCCGCCGCGACGATCCAGGCATAGTGGACCCGGTTCGTGGCGGTGCGCACGGCCATCTGCCCATCCTAGACGTCCTTGCAGGGTCAACCACCCACCGCCGATTTCGCCCCGGCTCCGTGACACTCTCGTCACGTATCCGTGTGTCACAGAACCGTCACGGGACCGCACCACCGCCCGTTTCGGGGTCAAAGCCCCGACGGGTGGGTGTCACGCGGCCGTGACGGGTTCGTGACGGATCGCCGGCCTGGTTGGGCGAAAGGCGGCGGCACCCCAATTATTGGAGTCAAAGCCCCGGCGGGTGGGTGTGACCGCCGCGTTGCAGGTTCGTGACGGGCTGCCCCGTCACAGCGGTGTCACGAACGGCGCTAGCGGATCGTGACGCGGCGCGAGTGCGACCTCGCGCTCATCCAGGGGTGGGACTTCCCGCCCCTGTACGACCAGCGCAGATACGCGTTGCCCGCCGTCGCGAAGCTGACCGTCCGCGAGAACCGGCCGGAGCGGTTGACCTTGACCCGCCCGATCGTCCGCCACGATCCGTGCTTCGACCGCCGTGCCTGCAGCCGCACGGTCGCCGTGTGCATGTTCGGCGAGGACGAGCCGCTGAACGTGAAGCCGGCGCCGCGCGCTGCGGACGAGACCGAGCTCCGCGAGCCCAGCCGCGGCACCACGAACACCCTGTGGCCCGGCACCTTCAGCCCCTGCTCGGTGTCCGACCCGGTGAAGATCACGCGCCAGGACAGGTTGCGCCGCAGCGCCTTGCTGAGCCGGATGCTCCAGACGCCGTTCGCGTCGGTCTGCCCGGAGTGGAGGTAGATCCACCGCCCCTCGCGCAGCTCGAGGTACAGCCTGCGGTGGGCGATCGGCGCGCTCCCCTGCGTCAGCAGCGTGCCCGAGAACGTCAGCCGGTCGCCGTAGCGCACCTTCCGGTCGCCGGTCGGCGCCGTGATCGTCAGCTGCGTCTCGTCCTGCGAGATCGGCGGCGCGACGAAGGTCTGCAGGTCGGTCGCGAAGGTGCCCGCCTTCGGCGAGCCCAGGCCGGTCGCGGGGTCGTAGCCCAACGCCGCGGCGTAGATGCCGGTGCGGTCGATGCTGTTCGTGCCCTTCGTGATGTCCTGGAAGATGCCGGCATCGCTGTAGAGCAGCGGGTTGGCGAAGCCGACCCGGTGCGTCCCGCTCGACTGCGAGTTCGCGTCGGCCGTGATCGCGGCCATCAACGGCGCCGCGGCGCTCGTGCCGCCGGCCGGGAACCACGGGACCGGCGGGCACCGGGGAGCGGTGCAGCGCATGATGTAGCCGTACGTGAGCGACGCGTTCAGCGAGATGTCGGGCACCTGCCGGCAGAAGCCGTCGGGGTTGCCGCACTTGACCCCGGTGTCGTAGGTGCGCACGGGGTTCGACGCCTGGTAGGAGGGCTGCGGCCAGTACTGCGAGATGCCGCCGCCGCCGCCCTTCCAGGCGGAGCTGCTCGCGATGTTCGTGGTCTTCAGCACCGTGCCGCCGACGCCGGTGACGAACGGCTGCGAGGCCGGGTCGTCGACGACGTGCTTGAAGTACCCGCTCACCGACGCCTCGCAGCCGCTCGAGCCCGAGTCCCCGGATGCGACGTACGTCGACATCCCGGCCGCCGCGGCCAGCTGGAACTCGGTCGACTCGGCCTGGACGAAGGACGGCGGCAGCAGCGCCTCGCACAGGCCCCAGCTGTCGCTGATGATGTGCGCGCCCGTGGTCGGGATGTCGCTCACCATCCGGTCGATCATGGGCAGGATGTTGGCCAGGTTGTTCGGCGCGATGTACACGTGGATGCCGTCCAGCCCGGGCGCCGCGGCGCTCGCCACCTCGATGTCGAGCTCGTCCTCGATCGCGTCGCCCGTGTAGCCGGTGCCACCGCTGATCTTGTGATTCGTGACCGGCGTCGAGAGGCCGAAGCAGCTCTGGAACGACGCGATGTCGGATGCCTTGTAGTTCGACAGCTCGACCAGCGAGATCGACTCGCCGTGCCCGTCGGCGCCGCCGTTGATCAGCGCCTGATGGCCGTACGCCTGCGCGAGCTCACTCGGCAGCCAGCCGCCGTAGATGTCCTGCGCGTGCGTCGCGCCCGTGCACGGGCTGCCCGGCGTCCCGTTGGGCACGAGCCCGGATCGCGACGTCGCGGCCCGCAGCTTCGGCACCCGCACCGCCGGATGCAGCCGCAGCTGCGTATCGAGGCCGGTGACGGCCGCGACAGCCGGTGCGATGTCCGCCGGGAGCGATACCGCCGCGTCGGGTGCGCGGAACACCCGGCCGCCCGCTCCACGGTAGGTCGACAGGCCGACATGGAAGGCCCTGGTCGCCGAGGCGGCCGTCCCGTGGAACGTCAGGGCGAGCAGCCCCGCGGACCGCAGCGCGAATCCCTGCGAGCGCATGTAGCGCACCACCGCGGCACGCGTCGCCGCCGACGGCCCGAACCGCGCGCGCAGCTGCGCCGGCGTCAGCGGGCGACCGTGGCGGGCGGCGGTCTCGGCGAGCAGCTGCGCGTTGCGCGGCCGCAGCGACACGGTGACGTCCACGGGCTCCCCGGACGGGATGGCGGCCACGCGCGCGGACGAGCGCAGCGACGGCAGCGTGCTGCCATGGATCCGGATCAGGCCGCCACGCGCTCCCGCGGCGGCACCCGCCGGGACGGCGGCGAGCAGTGCGGTGACGAGCAAGGCCACCGTGAGCGGCCGCGACGGCAGGCGGGGCATACGGTCGCATTGTGGCGGCAGGCGGCCGGAATTGCGAGGTCGCGCCTGCGCGACGTGTGATGGTCGTCGCATGCGGCACGGGTACACTCGCCTGCGGCTCTTGTCGTCAGGGAGGCGAACCGTCCGGCACCGCACACTGCTCCTCGCGTCGCTCGCCGCATCCACGGCCGCGATCTTCGCGGGCGCGCTCGCACCGGCGGCGATGGCCCGCACGCGCCCGCCCGTGCCGCGGCTGCGCTGGCACGGATGCGGCGGGGGCTTCCAGTGCGCGCGGGTGAAGGTGCCGCTCGACTACCGCCACCCGACGGGCCGCACGATCTCGCTCGCGCTGATCCGGCTGCCCGCCGCGAAGCGACACCACCGGATCGGCACCCTCTTCGTCAACCCGGGCGGGCCGGGCGACTCCGGCGTGGACTTCCTGCGGCTGAACAGCGCCGCGATCCCCGCCAGGGTGCGAGACCGCTTCAACGTGGTTGGCTTCGACCCGCGCGGCGTGGCGCGCAGCACGCCGCTGCAGTGCTTCCGCGATTTC
This sequence comes from Gaiellales bacterium, assembly GCA_036403155.1. GTDB lineage: Bacteria > Actinomycetota > Thermoleophilia > Gaiellales > JAICJC01 > JAICYJ01. The sequence continues at coordinate 13,288 of DASWRM010000069.1, forward strand.
GGGGCGGAGCTCGAGACCTACGCCGGCCTGCCGCTGTTCCCCGTCGACCACGACCAGGCGGTGGCCATCGAGCGGGCCAACGCACGGCTCGTCGCGGGGTGCGCCCGGCGGATGCCGCGCCTCGCGTCGCACATGACGACCGGCGACGTGGCTCGCGACATGAACCTGCTGCGGCGCGCGGTGGGCGACCGGCGCCTGACCTTCGTGGGATACAGCTACGGCAGCTACCTGGCGACGGTGTACGCCAACATGTTCCCGAACCGCGTCCGCGCGATTGTCGCCGACGGCGCCATCAACCCGCATGCCTGGCGCGGCGACGGGCGCGCCGGAGGCCGCGTCCCCGTGGACGTGCGGCTCCAGAGCGACACGGGCACCTACGCCGCGCTGAACGCGTTCTTCGCGGCATGCGACGCCCACCCCGAGCAGTGCCTCTTCGCCCGCGGCCCCAGCTCCGCCCGGTGGAAGTTCCACCGGCTGATGCTGCGGCTGCGCGCACATCCCGTCACGACCGACCGCGACGGCACCGTCGATTACCCGACGGCGGTGAACGACGTGCGCATCGACCTGTACAACCAGTGCTGCTGGGACGATCTGTCCGACTACCTGCAGCGTCTCTGGACGCAGAGCGCGCAGTCGGCGGCCGCCGCCCCGGCCCGCCCTGCTTCGTCCCGGCCGCAGCAGTCGCTGCCGCGCCGTGATCTCGCCGACTACCCGAACGCGCTGGACGCGGCAACCGCCGTGACGTGCAGCGACGGCGACAACCCGACCGACCCCTCCGTCTGGGAGCGGTTCGCCGCGGCGCGCGACCGCGTCGCACCCTACTTCGGCGCCTTCTGGACGTGGCTCGACGAGGCGTGTGCGACCTGGCGGCGCCCGGCGCCCGGGCGGTACGACGGCCGGTTCGACCGCGTCACGTCGCATCCGCTGCTCGTCATCGGCAACCGGCGCGACCCGGCCACGCGCTACGCCGACGCGGTCACGCTCGCGCGCACGCTGGCCCGCGCCCGCCTGCTCACCATCGACGGCACGGGCCACACGTCGCTCGGCGCGTGGAGCAGCTGCGCGCGCAGGGCGGTCCGCGGGTACCTGCTCGAGCTGCGCCTCCCGGCACCCGGCACGGTCTGCGAGCCGGACCGGGCGCCGTTCAGCTGAACGCGGCGCGGTCCGCCGGCGAGAGCGCGTCGCCGGGCGGGTAGGAGCCGTCCGCGAGCAGCGACCGGGCGGCCGCCAGGCCCGCGGCGTATGCCCTCGACGCGAGCGTGCCGCCGGTCGAGACGCGCCGGACTCCGAGCGCGGTGAGCTCCGACACCGGCGGGACGCCCGGCAGGACCAGCACGCTGACCGGGCACCGCACCGCCTCGACCACCGCCGCGATCTGTGCGGCGTCTCGCAGCCCTGGCGCGAACACGACGTCCGCGCCCGCGTCCCGGTATGCGCACAGCCGCCCGATCGTGTCGTCCAGGTCGTCGATGCCGTGCAGCAGGTTCTCGGCGCGGGCGGTCAGCACCATGCCGCTTCGGCGTGCCGCCTCCGCTGCGGCTGCGACGAGCTCGACGGCCGCGCCGGCGTCGACGATCGCGCCGGCGTCGGGGTCGAAATCCTCCACCGAGCACCCTGCCGCACCGGCCTCGGCCAGCAGTCCGACCGTCTCGGCGGCTGCTGCCGGCGTGCCGGCGAACAGCCGCTCGCTGTCGACCGACAGCGGCAGCTCCGTCGCCTCTGCCAGGGCGGCGACGTGCTCGACCAGCTGGTTCCGCGTCGCCCGGTGATCCTCGGCCCCGAGCGTCCAGGCGAAGCCGGCGCTGGTGGTTGCCAGTGCAGGAAACCCCGATGCGGCCAGGAGCCGGGCCGACCCGCGGTCCCAGGCGTTCGCCATGACGAACGTCCCGTCCTCGTGGAGCCGGCGAAACCGCTCGCGCCGGTCGTCGGCCGCAGCCATCAGTGCCCGCTCAGGCGGGTCAGCTCGAGCCGCACGGGCACCGCGTAGTCGGCGGCGAACGACGCCGCCGTCCAGCCGTTGCCCTCGATGCGCTGCCGGTACTTCTCGATGTAGGCGTCGACGCGGTCCGCCGGAGGGTCGTCGCTGACCGCCGCGCGGGCCGCGAGCACGACGATGTCGCCGCCCATCCCGTTGCCCTCGAGGTGCAGCGCGACGCGCGGGTTCGCGGCGATGTTGCGGAGCTTCGGCTTGTCCGGGCGGCTGTACACGAGCACGCCGGCGGCGCCGTCCCACAGGAACCAGACCGGCATGGGCTGCGGCGCGCCCGCGGGGCTGACGGTCACGAGCCAGGCGATCAGGTCCTCCCGAAGCCGCCGTGCGGCGCGCTCGCCGAACGGGGTGGAGGTGTCGATCTCGAACGCCACCGGCTCAGCTCGCCGGCGTCGAGACGCCCTTCGGCGCCGTCAGCCCCAGGCCGGCTCCGACCTCGAGCAGCCGCTCGAGCCGCACGGCGCCGCCGACGGCCGTCGGCGTGGTGATCGAGAGCGCGGCGTAGATCACGGCCCAGCGCAGGCGCTCCTCGGGCGGCGCGCCGTTCTGGTCGGCCCAGATGTAGGCCGCGACCAGCAGGTCGCCCGCACCGGTCGCGTCGACGGGGGGCCCGGCGTCGAAGGCGGGGGCGTCGACCCGCCGGCCCTCGATCAGCGCCATCGCGCCGCGCGGGCCGAGCGTCACCACGACCGTCGATGCCAGCTCGCCGAGCTGCGCCGCCGCCGTCTCGACGTCCGAAGCGCCGGACAGCGTGAGCGCCTCGCCTTCGCTCACGAACAGCGCCCGGGCGTGCGCCAGCTGCGCCGGGGGACGGCCGGCATACGCGCGTGCGTCGTCATCGCCGCAGGTGACGTACGCGTCCACGCCGGGCGGGACGACATACATCAGGTCCATGTTCACCGAGACCGCGCGCGGCTCGAGCGCCGTGACGTCGGACGGGCTGGCGCGGACGCCGGGGTCGACGGTGACCATCGCGCGGTCTCCCGCGGTCGGCAGCACCACCGTCACCGGCGTGCGCGGCGCGCGGCGCTCGACCGTCGTGACACCGTCCTCCTGCAGGAACTCCATGATCAGGTCGCCGGCCACGTCCTGGCCGAGCGGCGCGGCGAGCACGGCGTTCAGCCCCAGGCGGGCCGCGCCCACGGCGGTGATCGCTCCGCCGCCCGGGGAGCGGACGAGATCGCTCGCGAAGCGCTCCTCGCCGAGCTGCGGGAGCGCCTCGAGCCCCACGAAGGTGAGGTCGAGGAACGACGGTGTCGCGACTGCCAGGTCGATGCCCATGGCCGGCGAGGATAGCGGCCCGGCGGCGTGTTTGGTACTACTGACCCGGTGCGCGAAGCCACTCCGCCCGATGTCGTCTGTGCCGGCGCCCCGTACCTGGACATCACGTTCACCGGCCTGGAGGCGCTGCCCGCCCTGGGCGAGGAGCGGCTGGCCGACAGCGTTTCGCTGACGCCCGGCGGGCTCGGGAACGTCGCGCTCGGCCTGACGCGGCTGGGCCTCCGCGCCGCGCTGTTCTCGCCGGTCGGTGACGATCTGCCGGGCCGGGTGCTGGCCGAGCTGCTCGCGGCCGAGGGCATCGACTGGATCGGGCCGCCCGCGCCCGCGACGGCGGTCTCGGCTGTCATGCCGCTCGCCGGCGACCGCGCCTTCGTGACCGTCGCGCCCGGCCGGCCGATCGACGCCGGGGGCCTCGCGGCGCTCGGCGCGCGCGCCGTCGTGATCGACCTGCCCGCCGTCGAAAGCGCGCCCTCCGGGGCGGCCGTGTACGCCGTCGTCGGAGACGTGGATGCCCGCGCGCTCGCCGGCCGCCCGCCGTCGGCGCTGGCCCGTGCGCGCACCCTGATCGTGAACGACGCCGAGGCGGCCCTGCTGAGCGGCGAGCAGGAGCCGGCCGCCGCGGCGGCGGCGCTCGCGCACGTCTGCCCGACCGTGGTGGTCACGCTCGGCTCGCGCGGCGCCGTGTGCGCCGACGAGCACGGCGTGATCACCGCCTCCGCGCCGGACGTCCCCGTCGTCGACACGAACGGCGCCGGCGATCTCTTCACCGCCGCATGGGTGTGGGCCGACCTGGACGGCCGCCCGGTGGAGGAGCGGCTCCGCCTCGCGATCGCCTACGCCTCGATGTCGGTCGGCGCCGCCACCACCCGGGCGGGGGCCGTGACGGCCGACCGGCTGCTGCGCGAGGCCGCGGCCGGACCTGCGACCATGTCGGAGGAGCCGTCCGACCGATGACCCACGCCCGTCCCAGCATCACGTTGCTCGCGCTGTTCGTGATCGCGGCGCTCACGGGCTGCGGCACGCCCGGCTCCAGCGCTCCGGCCGCCTCGCTCCCCGCAGCGTCGGGAGGCACGGGCTTCGACACCACGCAGAAGGTGACGCTGACCATGTGGGATGCCGAGACCTCGCCCGGGCCGTCCAAGGCGGAGGACGAGCTGATCTCCGAGTTCGAGCGGCGCTACCCGAACGTCACGGTGCATCGGGTGGTGAAGTCGTTCGACGACTACATGGCAACCATCAAGCTGGCCGCCTCCTCCGGCGATGCGCCCGATGTCTTCCAAGGCAACGAGGGCTACGCCGTCGACCAGGCGCTGATCCGGGCGCACCTGATCCGCCCGCTCGACACGCAGGCGAAGGCCTACGGGTGGGACAGCCGGTTCGGCAGCGCGGCCACGATGGCCCCGCTGCGGTGGTCGCAGGACGGGTCGGCCTGGGGCACGGGGACGCTCTGGGGCGTCGCCCAGAAGGCGGAGGTGCTCGGCGTCTACTACGACAAGGACGTGCTCGACCGCCTCGGGCTGCAGCCGCCGTCGACGTTCGCCGAGTTCGAGCACACGCTCGCGGTGGCGAAGTCGGCCGGCGTCCCGCCGATCATGGTCGGCGGCCTCGACCGCTGGCCGCTCGGTCACGTCTTCATGGTGCTGCAGGCGCTGTACGAGCAGCCCTCCGCGATCGCGAGCTGGGTGTACGGCCGGCCCGGCGCCTCGTTCGACACAGCCGGCACCCGCCGGGCGGCCGAGGTGTTCGCGCGGTGGGGCGCGCGCGGCTACTTCGAGGACGGCTTCGACGGCGTCAGCCAGCAGTCCGCGGCGGCGCGGTTCGCGAAGGGCGACGGCCTCTACTTCATCACCGGCCCGTGGGAGAACCAGACGTTCGCCGGCCAGCTCGGCGACCGCGTCGGGTTCTTTCCGATGCCGGGCGCGGGCGGGCGCGATGCCCCCACGACGGGCGCGCTGTCGCTCCCCTTCCACGTCAGCGCCAGATCGAAGCACCCGGACGTGGCCGCTGCCTTCATCGACTTCCTGACCAGCCCGCACGCGGCGCAGCTGATGATCGGGCATGGCGACCTCCCGAGCGCGGATCCGGGCGGCGCGGCCGGCGGCACCGGTTCGTCGCTGCGCGAGATCTCGCAGGCGTGGACGTCGAAAGCGAAGGCGGGCGCGCTCGTGCCGTACCTCGACTGGGCGACGGCGACGATGGGAGACACCATGTTCGGCGGGCTGCAGCAGCTGAGCCAGGGCCACATCACGCCGGCGGCGTTCGCCGCGGCGGTGCAGCGCGACTGGGAGACCGCCCATTCGTGAGCGCGGTCCCTCGGCGCCTGGGCAGCCGCGGCTGGTCGGGTACCTCTACGTGCTGCCCGCGCTGGCGGTGTTCGCCGTGTTCGTCCTCGCTCCGATGGCGGACGGCGCATGGATCTCGCTGTTTCGCTGGGACGGCGTCACGGAGGGCCGGTGGGTCGGCCTCGGGAACTACCGGTCGGCCCTGTCCGACCCGGCGGTGCGGACGGCGTTCGAGCACTCGCTCGTCCTGATCGGGTTCTACGCCGTCCTGCCGGTTGTGATCGGCCTCGCCCTGACGGCGCTGCTCGCGCACTCGCGCGTGCGTGGGGCTGCCGCGGTGCGGACGCTGATCTTCCTGCCCCAGGTGCTGGCCGCGGTCGTCATCGGCGTCTCGTGGCGGTGGCTCTACGACCCGCAGGGCCCGATCAACCAGGTGCTCGGCTCGATCGGGCTGGGGTCGCTTCGCCACTCCTGGCTGGGCGACTTCTCCACCGCGCTGCCGGCCGTCGGTGCGATCGGCACCTGGATCACCACCGGGCTCTGCCTCGTGCTGTTCATGGCCGGCGTCCAGCGGATCCCGCCGACGCGCTACGAGGCGGCGCGCGTCGACGGGGCGGGGCCGGTGCGCGAGTTCTTCGCCGTCACGCTCCCCGGGCTGCGCAACGAGCTGGCCGTCGCGCTCGCGCTGACGGTGATCGCCGCGCTGCGCGCGTTCGACATCATCTACGTCACCACGAAGGGCGGGCCGGGAGACGAGACGACCGTGCCCTCGTTGCTGATCTACGACCGCGCGTTCGTCACGGGCCAGGTCGGCTCGGCCGCCGCCATCGGCGCGATCATGGGCGGCCTGATCCTGACGCTGACGGTCGTCATCACGCGCCTGGTGGAGGAGCGCCCGTGACCACGGGCGCCGGCGAGCGGGCGCTCACCTACGCCGTGCTCGCGGTGTTCACGCTGCTGGCGGTGGCGCCGCTGGCGGCGATCCTGCTCGCCGCCATGCACCCGTCCGGCGCGCTCATGTCCGGCGTGGAGCTGCCGCAGTCGCTCAGCCTGTCGACGTTCCGCACGGCGTGGGACGAGGGCGGCTTCGGGCGGCTGATGGCATCGAGCACGCTGGTGGCCGTGTCCGTGGTTGGCCTGACGACGCTGCTCTGCATCCCCGCCGGCTACGCGTTCGGGACGATGCGGTTCCCGGGCGCCACGCCGCTCTTCTACCTGATGCTCGCGGGGATGGTCGTGCCGTTCGAGTCGCTGATCGTCCCGCTCTACTACACCTTTCGCGACGCCGGCATGACCAACTCCTACCTGGGTCTGATCCTCCCGCAGACGGGCCTCTCCATCTCGTTCGGGACGTTCTGGATGCGCGCGTTCTTCCGGTCGCTGCCGGTCGAGCTGGCCGACGCGGCGCGGGTCGACGGGGCGTCGTCGTGGCGCATCCTGTGGCGGGTGCTCGTGCCGATAGGCCGCCCGGCGATCCTGACGATGGTCGTGCTGGTGTTCATGTGGACCTGGAACGAGTTCCTGCTCACGCTCGTGATGATCTCCGACCAGACGCATCGCACCGCGCCGCTCGGGCTGTCCGCGTTCCAGAGCCGCTACGGGGTCGACGTGCCGGGAGTGTCGGCCGCGGCCGTCCTCGTCGCGCTCCCCGTCGTCGTCCTCTACGTGCTGCTGCAGCGCCAGTTCCTGCGCGGCATGCTGGCCGGCTCGATCAGGGGCTGACGCTGCCGGGGATCGCGTTCCACGACGTCGTCAAGCGCTTCGGCTCGGTCACCGCGGTCGACGGGCTGACGCTCGAGATCGCCGACGGCGAGCTCGTGGTGCTGGTCGGGCCGTCGGGCTGCGGCAAGACCACCGTGCTGCGCGTGCTCGCCGGCCTGGAGGCGGTTACGGCCGGTCGGATCGAGATCGGCGGGCGCGAGGTGCAGGGGCTGCCGCCCCGCCAGCGCGACGTCGCAATGGTGTTCCAGGACTACGCCCTCTACCCTCAGATGACGGTCTACCGCAACCTCGCCTTCGGCCTCGAGTCGCGGCGGGTGCCGCGGGCGCAGGTGCGCGAGCAGGTCGAGGAGGCGGCCCGCAGGCTGGGGCTCGACGGGCTGCTCGACCGCAAGCCGCGCGAGCTGTCGGGCGGGCAGCGCCAGCGGGTCGCGCTCGGCCGGGCGCTCGTCCGCAAGCCGCAGGCCTTTCTGATGGACGAGCCGCTGTCGAACCTGGATGCGCGGCTGCGCGTCGACATGCGGGCCGAGATCTCGGCGCTGCAGCGCGAGACCGGGGTGACCACGGTGTTCGTCACCCACGACCAGGTCGAGGCCATGACGATGGGTGACCGCGTGGCCGTCATGCGCGACGGGGTGCTCGAGCAGGTGGGCGCGCCGGGGCACGTGTATGGCGAGCCCGCCAACGTGTTCGTCGCCGGGTTCATCGGCAGCCCGGCGATGTCGTTTGGGGAGTTCGCCGCCGAATCGCAGGGCGACCGCTTCCGGCTGCGCCACGGACCGGTCGAGCTGGACGTCGCGGCGTCGCGCCTTCCGGACGCCGTCACGGTCGGCGTGCGGCCCGAGCACGTCCGGCCGTGGCGGCCCGACGCCGGCATGGCGGGCCCGTTCGATGGGGTCGTCGAATCGGTTGAGGCGCTGGGCCGCGAGACGTTCGTGGGCGTCCGCGCCGCGGACGACCTGCACGTGACCGTCCGCCTGGAGGGCACCACGCGGCACGAGCTCGGCGAGCGGCTCCGCTTCGGTATCGAGCGCGGAGCGGCTCACGCGTTCGACGCGCGTACGGGCGCGGCGATCGCGCACGCGATCTGACACGTTCTCCGACCGTACTGCGACAACCGCAAGGGCAGGTCGGTACCCTTGCGCGCTGTGAAACGGTCTGCCGCCATCATTCTTGGTGCCGCCTGCCTGCTTCCGGCACCGCCCGCCCTTGCCGCCGGCGCCGGGGTGGCGCACGGCGCGGGGCCCGCGACGCCGCTCAGGATCACCGTCGGCGAGGCGGCCGTGCGGTTCGCGAAGCGCTTCCGCGGCACGCCGTACGTGTGGGCGGGCACGACGCCGCGGGGGTTCGACTGCTCCGGCTTCACCCGGTTCGTGTACGCGCACTTCGGCTTCCGGCTGCCGCACTCGAGCTATGCGCAGTGGTCGCTGGGGCGGCACGTCGCGCGGCGAGCCGATCTGCGGCCGGGTGACCTCGTCTTCTTCGGGCTCGGCCACGTCGGCATCTGGGTCGGGGCCGGCAGGTTCATCCACGCGCCGCACACCGGCGACGTCGTGTCGGTGCAGCGGCTTGCGAGCGGCTGGTACGCCTCCTCCTACAGCGGTGCGGTCAGGCTGTCGGGCACGCAGCGGCCGCTCCGGCCCGCGCATCGGGGCCGCCGCCGCGGCCCCACCGACGTGCTGTCGTTCGCCCGCTGACGCGCGCCGGAGCATCGATACTCCCCGCATGGCGCGACTCGAGCAGGCGCGGTGGTGGGCGGTGCGGCCGGTGCGCAGCCGCAAGCCGGCCACGTACCGCTGCCCGCTCTGCGGGTACCAGCTGCATGCCATGAGCGACCATGTCCTGATCTCGCCCGAGGGCGACGGCGAACGCCGCAGGCACGCACATCGCGAGTGCGTGGTCGCCGCACGTGAGGCCGGGCGGCTGCCGCTCTACGAGGATTGGCGTTCGACCCAGCCTCGGTCTCCCTCGCGCTGGCGCCGCCTGCTCAGACGCTCGTGACCGGCCTGCCGCGGCGCAGGTAGGCCGCGAGCACCAGCCCGGTCGCCGGCGCGACGGCCAGCTTGACCGCGACCGGCAGCCCGGAGGGCGTCACGAACCCCTCGATCGTGCCCGCGACGATCAGCAGCGGCATCGTGCCGGCCGCGATCAGCGCCGCCCGCGTCCCCGCCCGGCGGATCATCACGGCGCGCGGCAGCGGCCCGGCACGCACCACGGCCGCCGCCAGCGCGAGCCCAGCCCCGGCGCAGATCGTGAACGATGTCAGCTCGATCACGCCGTGTGGCACGATCAGCGACCAGTACTCCGCGCTGGCGCTCGGGCGGTTGGCGAGGCCGGACAGGACGCCCAGCAGCAGCGAGTTCAGGTAGAGGCTGTACAGCGTCAGCACGCCCAGCGTCAGTCCGCCGCCGACGTCGAGCAGCGAGACGAAGATGTTGTTCGTGAAGATGCCGGCCGCGCTCGGGGCCATCAGCGCCCCCGGCACCGGGTGGTGGTGGAACCCGGCCACCCCGCGCATCGACGCCGGCAGGAAGCTGGCCGCATCGACCGGGTCGTGCTGCGCCCACGCGTAGCCGGCGACCGTCAGCACCAGCTGGATGACCGCAGCGGCGTAGGCGTACCGCCGGATCTCCCAGACCAGGCGCGGGTACTCGGACGAGAGGAACCGGCCGGCGGCGCGCGCCGAGAGCCGGCGGCGCGGACGGTAGACGGCCGCGTGCCCCCGGGCGACGAGGTCGTTCAGCCGCGGGATCAGCGGCGAGGCGGGCTCGTGCGTCCGCAGATACGCCAGATCCGACGCGGCCTGTTGGTAGCGTAGGACGAGCAGGTCGAGGCGATCCGCATTCATGTGCCCCCGGCGTCCAGCCGATTCCTTGAGCAGACCGGCCAGCTCGTCCCAGAGCGGGGCACGGCGGCTCGACCACGAGCGGCTGGGCTGTCCGGTGAGGGCCATCGTGAAACCGTATCGGAGCATTCCTCCTGTTCGTTGACCGCATATCGGTGACCACGCCCGAGCGGGTGGCGGTCGAGCACGACGTCGCGGGCGTGGGCTCCCGGGCGGTTGCGCAGCTCCTCGACATGATGCTGCTGATCGTGATCCTGATCGCCGAGCTGCTGGTGGCGGCCGGGCTCAGCCTGGCGTTTCCGCAGTGGCTGCTGATCACCCTGCTGATCGTCGAGTTCGGAGCGATACCGCTCGGGTACTTCGTCGTGGCCGAGTGGCTGTTCGGCGCGACGCTCGGGAAGCGGGTCATGCGGGTGCGGGTGCTGACCGTGGCCGGCGCGCCGATCGGCCTGCGCGAGTCGCTCGTCCGCAACCTCGTCCGCATCATCGATTTCCTGCCGAGCAGCTATCTGCTGGGCGGACTTGTCGCGCTCGTCTCGCGCCGCAGCCAGCGGCTCGGCGACATGGCCGCGGGCACGGTGGCCGTCCGCATCCCGAAGCGCATCGGCGGCGCCCCCCGCGCGGTGAGCACCTCGTTCGTCGATCTGGTTGCCGCGGACGAGGAGCCGGCGTCCGGCCTCTCGGCGCGCATGGCCGAGATCATCGCCGAGTTCGAGAGCCGCCGCGGCACGCTGACCAAGGAGGCGCAGGCGTCCCTGGCGTCGAAGATCGCACAGCGCGTCGAGCGCGACGTCCCCAGACCGGCCGGGATGTCGGACTCCGAGTTCCTGTCCTACGCACGCGGGAGGTACGGCTGATGGCGACGATGAGCGAGCCCCCGGAGTCCCGGCTGTCGCGGCCGATGGACCTGGGCGCCATCCTGGACGGCTCCTTCAGCCTCTACCGGCGGTACTTCGTCGTGCTGGTCGGATCGATCGGCATCCTCCTGGTGCCGCTCGCCCTGCTCGCGATCGCGCTCGGCCCGGTCGCGCTGGGCCTGACCTACATCGCCGGCCTCATCACTCCGGGAATCGGCGCGCTCGTCGCCTCGGACGTCGCCGTCGGGCGTCAGCCGACGATCGGGGGCATCTGGTCGCGCATGGCGCCGCTCGTCATCCCGCTGGTGCTGACGGGGCTGCTCGTCCTGCTGACGGTGATCGTCGGCTTCGTGCTGCTGATCGTTCCCGGTGTCCTCTTCCTCGTCTGGTTCTCGCTGTCCTCCCAGGCGCTCGTCATGGAGAACCGGAGGTACACCGCGGCGATGGGGCGCAGCCGCCGGCTGGTCAAGGGATCGTGGTGGCGGGTGCTCGGCATCCTGCTCGTCGTCGCCATCGTCACGGGCATCGCCCAGCAGCTCGTCGAGACGCTCGTCGTGTCGCTGCTCGGGGTGGTCGGAGTCGGCGATGGGACGTCGATCTTCAACACGACATCGAACGGCGCCAGCCAGATCACCAGCGTGTCGCGCGTGCTCGGAACGACGATCGGCACGGTGCTGGTGGGCCCGATCAGCGCCCTGGCCTCGGCGCTCCTGTACTTCGACCTGCGGCTGCGCAAGGAAGGCACCGACATCGCAGCCGCGGTCGACGCGCTCGACTGAGGTGACGGCCGACGGCCATGTCCGGCTGGTCGCACGCGCCGCGGCTGCGGTCGACGACCGGCTTCCCGCGGCGCGCCGCGCTGCGCAGCACGCGATCGGCGTGCGGCCGTCCGGCCATAGCCTGCTGCGGCGCCTGGCCGACCGGGCGATCGACTGGCTTTCGCAGCTGATTCCGTCTCTGACCGTGTCGGGGAGCGCGGCGGGCCTGCTGGGATACGTCCTGCTCGCGGGAATCGTCGCGGCGGCCCTGCTCGTGGCGATCCGCAGCCTCAGCGGCCGCCGTGGCCGCGCGCGCCGCGCCGGGGAATCGCGGCCCGCAGCGCCCGCCGCGGCCTTCGCCGACGCCCGCGCCGCGGCGCTTCGGCTCGCGCCGGCCGATCCGCTCGAGGCGCTCCGGGAGATCTATGCGGCGCTGCTGCGCGAGCTCGGCAGCCGGCGCGGGTGGCGCCCGCTCCCCGGCCGCAGCAACTGGGCGTTCGTGCGGCGGCTGGGGCCGGGCACGGGGCAGGGACGCGCACTGGCCGAGTGCACGCGCGTGTTCGAGGGCCGGGTGTACGGCTCGCAACCGGCGGACGAGGCGGACGTTCGGCGCGTGGACGAGCTGGCCGACGCGGTGCTCGCGTGAGCCGCAGCAGCGGGGCCGTCCTCGGCGTGCTGCTGCTGGTGCTCGTTGCCGGCGCCGTGCTGCTCGCCCCGCCCTCGGCCGATCCCGGCCCCAGCTTCAGGATCGAGGGCCGCGGCCCCTTCGGGCTGTCAGGCGTCGCTGAGGGGCTGCGAGCGGTCGGGATGGACGTCCAGCCGCGCGACCGCCCGACGCTGGCCGGAGGGCTATCGGTGATCGTCGACCCGCACGGCGTCACGTCCGATGAGGCGGCGTCCTGGATGCGGTCGCTCCGCGCGGGCGCCACGCTCGTCTACGCGCCCGAGTCGCCCGACCCCTTCACGCGGGCGCTCGGCGTGTCGTTCACCCGCGGTGGAGAAGCGACGGCCGCGGCAGGCGCGGCCGCCTTCCCGGACATGTCGGTGCGGCTCGCATCGCGGTCCGGCATGCGGCTGCCGCCCGGCGCGACGAACGTCTACGCGACGCCCGCGGGCGACAGCGTCGCGGCGGCGATGGCGGTCGGCCGCGGAAGCGTGTGGCTGTTCGCCGACCCGGTCTGGTTCACGAACGTCGCCGCCGTCCAGGTCGGCCTGCCGATCCTGCTGCCGCTGGCGCAGTCGGCGGGCGGGCGGGTGAGCGTCGACAGCTACCACCAGTCCGCCTCCGGCCGCCTCGACGTGCTGCCGTACCTGCCGCCGTGGGTCCCACTGCTGCTCCTGGATGCGCTCGCCGCGGCGGCGCTCCTCCTGCTCGCCCTCGCGCGGCGCCCCGGCCCCGTGCGCCCGGTGCGTGAGGAGGAGCCGGGATATCTGGGCGACCTCGCGCCCAGCCTGGCCGGGTTGTACGCGCGAAGCGGCGAGCTCCGCGCGGTCACCGTCCCGCTCGCCAACGCCATCCGCCGCGAGCGCGGCTCCCGGGCGCAGCGGGTGGCCGAGCCGCTCGCCCGGCTGCGCGCGGCATCCGACGTCCGCACCGCCGTGCAAGCTTGGCACGATGCGACCGAGGACTAGCGGGTGACGATCGAGGAGCTGTTCGCGCGGGGGCGCGAGGCGCTCGGGCGGGTGGTGGTCGGCAACGACGAGGCGGTCGACGCGATGCTCGCCGCGCTCGTGCTCGAGTCGCACGTGCTGATCGAGGGCCCGCCGGGCACCGCGAAGACGCTGATGGTGCGCACGCTCGCGCGCGCGGCGGGCCTCGAGTTCGCGCGGATCCAGTTCACGCCCGACCTCATGCCAGCCGACCTGACCGGCACGATGGTGTTCCGGCCGAGCGACGCGACGTTCGAGCTGCGCCGCGGGCCGGTGTTCGCCTCGATGGTGCTCGCCGACGAGATCAACCGCACGCCGCCGAAGACCCAGGCGGCGCTGCTCGAGGCGATGGAGGAGGGGCAGGTGACGATCGAGGGGGAGACGCTCCCGCTGCCCCGCCCGTTCGTCGTCTGCGCGACCGAGAACCCGATCGAGTTCGAGGGCACCTACCCGCTGCCCGAGGCACAGCTCGACCGCTTCCTCTTCAAGCTGCTCGTCGCCTACCCGGACGCCGAGTCCGAGCGCGAGATCCTGCGCCGCCACCAGGGCGGCTTCCGGTCGCGCGAGCTGGGGGCGATCGACGTGCCGGTGATGCTCGACTCGGCCGAGCTGCCCGCCCTCAGGGAGCAGGCGGCCGCGGTCGGCGTGGCGCCCGACGTGCTCGGCTACATCGTCGCGATCGCCCAGTGGCTGCGCTCCTCGGAGGACGTCAGCTTCGGCCCGAGCCCGCGCGGCTCGATCGGGCTCGTGCTGTCGGCGCGGGTCATGGCGGCCAGCCGCGGCGCGGCCTTCGTCACGCCCGACGACGTGCAGGCTCTGGCACGGGCGGTGATGCGCCACCGCATCGTGCTCTCCGCCGACGCCGAGCTGAGCGGCCGCCGCCCCGACGACGTGGTCGATGCGGCGATCGAGGCGGTTCCGGTGCCGCGGTGATCACGCCGCGCGGTGTGGCGCCGTTTGGCATCGCCGCGCTCCTGACCCTGCTCGCGGCTCCGGCGGGCGCGTCCGGGCCGGTGTTCCTCGTTGCGACGCTGGTCGCCCTCGCCGTGGTCGGGTGGGACTGGCGCCAGGCGCGCGCGACGCCGCTGGAGGTCGAACGCGTCGCGTCCGGCCCCTTCTCGGTCGGCCGTGCGAACCTGGTGCAGCTGGTGGTGCGGACGCCGGCGAGACGGCTGGTCGTGGTGCGAATCGCCGACGGGCCACCTGAGAACTCGGACCTGTGGCCGCTCGACCACCAGCTGACCGTGACCGACGCCGACGAGCTGGTGCTCGAGCTGGAGCTGGTGCCCCGCCGCCGCGGCCCGACGGTCTTTCCGGCGGCCGGGGCGCGCGTGCTGGGGCCGCATGGGCTCGCCTTCAGCCAGCGGCGGTTCCCGGCGACGGCTGTCGCGGCGGTGACATGGCCGGACGTGCTGCAGCTGCGCGACGAGCGGCTGCTGCCGTCGGGCCGCCGTGCGGGCGGCATGCGACAGGCACGCGTGGGTGATCGCGGCCGCGAGTTCGAAAGCCTGCGCGCGTACGTCCAGGGCGACGAGTACCGCCGCATCTCGTGGAAGGCGACGGCGCGGCGGGGCAGCCCGGTGGTGGTGAACACGCAGCCCGAGCGCCGCCAGTCGCTGATCCTGGCGCTCGAGACCGGACGCCTGATGGCTGGTGGGGGCGGCGACGGCCTGGGCAAGCTCGACCGCGCGATCAACGCGGGCGTCATGCTGTCGGCGGCGGCGCGCGAGTTCGACGATGCGGTCGGGGCGCTGTCCTTCGACCAGCGCGCGCGGCGGGCGCTGCTACCGCAGGCGCGGGTCGGGCAGGTGCGCCGGGTGGTCGAGACGCTGGCGCCGCTCGAGGCCGGCCTCGTGGAGCCCGACTGGCCCCGCGGCCTGGCGGCGATCGCACGGCTCGGCACGCGCCGGTCGCTGGTGGTGCTGTTCTCCGACCTGCACTACGTCGAGACGGATCCCGGCCTGGCCGTCCGTCTCGGGACGCTCGCCCGCCGGCACGTCGTGCTGTTCGCATCGACGGTCGACCACGCGCTGAGCGAGCAGGCGGCCGTGCCGGTCGCCGACGAGGAGACGCTCTACCGGCGTGGCACGGCCACCGCCCTGCTCGAGCGGCGCCAACGTGCGGCGGCCGAGCTCGAGCGCCGCGGGGTGCACACGCTGGATGCTGCTCCGGCCGACCTGACGGCCGCCGTGGTCACACGCTTCCGGCTGATCCGCAGGCAGGGACTCGTGTGAGCCCGGTCGTGTAGATGCGACCAGGCCCCGCGAGCCGGTCCCGCCCGCTACCGCCGGACGGCGGGCGCGGTCTTCGGTGAGGCGGCAGGCGCTCGGGACGTCTCGCTCGCGCGCTCGACCACCTCGAGCATGACGCCGTCCGGGTCACGCACGTAGAACACCAGCGCGCCCGACCAGTCGGATCCGTCGTCGGGAAGCAGCACCGGCTCGGAGAGCGGCTCCATCCCGGCCGCGACCAGCCGCGCGTGCACCGCGCGCGCGTCGTCCACCCGCAGGCCGACGTGCACGCCGCCGAGCCGCTGGCCTGAGCCCGAGGACGGGCGTGGCCTCGGGGACCGGTACTCGAGCAGTTCGAGCACGCGGCTGCCCGCCTCCACGTCGGCGTAGTCGACCACCGCGCCGGGGATGCCGGTCATGCGCTCGATCAGCTCGGGCTCCAGCCGGCCGCGGTCGCGCACCGTCAGCCCCAGCACGTCCTGGTAGAACTCGAGCGAGCGGTCGAGATCGCCGACCGTGAACGACACGTGGTCGAGGCCGCAGGTACGCGCCTCGGCCCGCAGTCGCGCCGGGATGCGGTCCCTGCGCAGCACGTCGTCCAGCGTCTCGCGCCGGCGGATCGTCTCGACGGTGGGCCCGCTGACGAGCACCGTCGCGGGGCGCGGCATGCTGTTGAAGTTGCCGGCGAGCGTCTCCTCGTAGGCGCCGGTGGCCAGGAACCCGAGCACGTCGCCGGCGGCGATCCCGGCCGGCACGCGCGCGTCCGGCGTGATCGTGTCGAACCCGCAGCTGATACCGACCACGTCCGCCGTGATTGAGTCGCCGTCGGCCGGCGCGGCCGGCACCGGATCCCACCTGCTGTGCTCCCACGTCGTGTCGCTCAGCAGCACCTCGGAGGTGTCGCATCCGACCCACACCCGCTCGACCGGCGCGGCCTGCCGCTTCACGTGCAGCACGCGCGACAGGTGCAGGCCGGCGCTGCCGTAGACCGCGCGCCCCGGCTCGATCTCGACAGCGATGCCGTCCGGGTCGATGCCCGCCGCGCGCAGGCCGTCCGCGAGCCCGCCGGCGAGAGCCTCGGCATAGCGCTCGGGTGAGGGTGCGCCGGCCGGCTCTCGCAGCGCCCGCCCGGTGGGGTCTCCGGGGAAGGAATAGCCGCCGCCCAGGTCGATCTCGAGCGGCCGCCAGCCGCCCATCGCCTCAGCCACCGCGCCCGCCAGCCGCCCGACGCGCTCGGCATGCAGCCGGAACGGCGCCGGGTCGGCGGTGTGCCGGCCGAGGTGCGCGTGCACGCCGGTGACGCGCAGGGCGGACAGGTCGGCGTCGCCCAGGCGCGCCAGGTCGGACGTCGGGATGCCGGGCTTGTACGCGTCGGCGACGTGTCCCAAGGGCTCATGCTCCGTGAACTCGCTGACCGCTTCGACGTCCGTCATGTCCGGGCGCAACCGCAGGCGCACCTGCGCGACGACGTTGCGCTCGCGCGCCGTGCGGGCGGCCAGCTCCAGCTCCTCGATGCTGTCGACGGTCAGCCGGGCGCCGGCGTCGATGGCACGATCGATCAGCTCCGGCGACTTGGTCGAGCCGTTCACCGAGATCAGCGACGGATCGACGTGCGCCCGCAATGCGATCTCGAGCTCGCTCGCGCCGTACACGTCGCAGCCGGCGCCCTCGTCGTTCAGGATGCGGCGCAGAGCGATGCTCGGATTCGCCTTCAGGGATACGAGCACTCGGGCCGGCCCGTGGCGCCACCCGGCCGCCATCGCGCGCTGCCAGGCGCGCACGTTCGCGCGGAGCTGCGTCTCGGAGATCACGTACAGTGGCGTGCCGAAGCGCTCCGCCAGGTCGGACGCGGCGACGCCCTCGACCAGCAGCCGGCCTGCCTCGACCCGGATCGGCTCGTCCATGGGTCGAGCGTACCTGTGCTGCCGGCGTGGTGCTAGGCGCTTCGGCGGAACAGCCGGCGCCAGCGCGACGTCTGCTCCTCTGCCTCGCGGGCCTCGCGCTCGGCGGCGAGCTGGTGCAGGATCGAGAAGTCGGCCGTGCCGCCGCCGGGCCGTGCGGTCGTGACCTTCCGGAGCTTGGCGCGGTCGGCGCCGCTGATGGCGATGAACATGCAGCCGACGTGCCGCTGACCGGCCGACTCGGTGACGCGGGCGACACGCACCTCCGCCTCGACCACAGTGGCGAAGAAGCGGCCGGTGAACTGCAGCCGGTCGCCCTGGCGGAGCAGCCGGCGCGTGAGGAGCGCGACGCCACTGTCCGAGACGTCGAGGATCGAGCCCTCGACCACGTCGCCGTCGACGACGTCCTGGCAGTTCACGGCGACCAGCCGGGCATGGCCGCCAAGCGGCGTGCGGTCGGCCTGCCGGTGGCGCTCGTCCAGGCGGATGCCGCGGGCGCGCAGCACGACGAGGGCGTGCTCGGGCGTGTGGTATGCGGCGGATTCGATGCCGAACCGGACGATCCAGGGGCGCAGGTCGTCGCCGTGGACGCGCGCCACGATCTCGCCGCCCTCTCCGATGCGCAACCGCTCGGCGGTCACCGTCAGCCGTGTGCCGTCATGCGAGGTGGGGGTCAGCTCGAGCTCCCGGTCGTGCTCGTCGAACCCGGTGAACGGTTCGCCCGCGAGCCGCGAGACCGCCTGCGTCATGGTCAGCCGTGCCATACCGAGCAGGTATCGGCAGCGGCCGCCGAGTCCTGAACCGCGGGCCCGGCGGCCGTCGCTGCGGCTGCGCGCTACGCGGGCTTGGCGTAGCGGGCGACGCCCGTGAAGTCGACCGCGACACAGGGCTCGTCGCCGACCGTCCAGGCGTCGTGCCCGGCGGGGATCACCGCGGCGTCTCCGGGGCCGAGCTCGCCCTCCGTGCCATCCTCCATGAGGATGTGCATCCTTCCCGAGAGGATGTAGAGGCTGTGGTGAGCCTGGCAGGAATCGGTGCCGGCGATCGGCTTGACGTCCTGCGACCATCGCCAGCCCGGCTCGAAGATGCCCTTGCCTGCGGTCGTCTCGCCGAGCTGCAGCACGGCCATCGACCCGTGCGCGGCGAACGGCCGTGTCTCGTCGGGCTGGTCGAAGCTCTTGACGGACAGGCCCGTCTCGGTGGCGGACATGTGCGACCTCCCTCGGTCGGTGTCGTGGACGCGACGATCCTACGCCTTAGTGACGGTTGGCACACAGGCGTCCGTGGGAGGCGCGACTACCAGCGGTCGCGGTGCACGACGTCGGCTACGGGCCGCCGCTTCGCCGGACGGAATTCCGTGCCCACGGCATGCGCCACGGGGATCAAGCCGACCTGCGTGATCCGGTCGAACGGGATGCCGAGCAGCTCGGCGACCTCCCGCTCGTAGTCGAGGTGATACGTCGTGAAGACGCTCCCCAGGCCGTGCAGCCGGGCCGCCAGCTGGAAGCTCCACGACGCCTGGATCACCGAGCCGTAGAGCGCGGCCAGCTCGCTCGGTGGCTGTCCCTCAGGGCGCCCCTCGACGCACGGGATCAGGTGCACGGGCACGCGGTGCAGCACCCGGGCGAGGTGGCGTGACGATGCTGCCCCCGGCGGCTCCGGTTCGGGCGGGTCCTCGTCGAGCGGAGCCGGCGCGTAGTCGTCCCACGCCCGCCGGTACCAGGACGCGACGGCCTCGCGCAGCTGAGGGTCGGTGACCACGACGAAGTGCCAGTGCTGCTGGTTCACGGAGGTGGGCGCCTGCACGGCGATCTCCAGGCACCGTGTGACGGTCGCGTCGTCCACGGGCCGCTCGAGGTCGAGGCGTCGGCGCACCGACCGCGTGGTGGTGAGCAGCTGTTCGGGGGTCAGGTCGAGCACGTCACCCGTCGGTCTCGCCGCTCTCCGTCCGGCCGCGGAGGAACCGCTGGATCTCGCGTGCGAGCTCGTCGCCGGAGGGCAGGCGCTCCTCGTCGATGCTCCCGCCCACCGACTCGAGCTGGTCGACCGTCTGCTTGAGCATCGAGTCCGAGCGCACGGCGGCGTCGTAGCGCGCGCGCTGGTCGCGCTCCTCGTCGTGGAGCCCGCCCATCGAGACGTCGATCGCGAGGTGGGCGGACAGCCGCTCGAGCAGCGCGATGCTCGCGGCCGCGTAGCCGATGCTCGCGTACGGGGGCACCTGCGCGAAGAACCCGACAGACGGAATGCCGGTCGACGAGACCGCCATCTCCAGTGCGGACAACACCGCCGAGGGCACCCGCAGCAGCCCCTCGGGTCCGCGTGCCGTTCCGGGGGCGAGCAGGTCGTCCTCGGAGGCGGTGGTCATGACGGGCACCGGCATCGTGTGCGCGACGGCGCCGGGCACGGATCCGAGGCTGACCCACTGCGAGACGCCCAGCGAGGTGCAGAGGCCGGCGACGTCCTCGGCCAGCTCACGCCATCGAAGGTCGGGCTCCGCGCCGGTGAAGATCAGCAGGTCACGGTCATCGACGGTGGTGTGGCGGATGGCGAGCTCGGGCCAGTGCAGCGCGGAGAGCCGGCCGTCGATCACGTCGAGGACGGGCCGGCGAGAGCGGTAGTCGAAGATGGCGTCGGGGTCGAAGGTGGCGATCGGCGTCGCCTCCGCGGCGAGCACTGCGACGGCGCTCGAGGCCGCCTCGGCGGCGTCCACCCAGCCGTCGAACGAGGCGATCAGCACCGGGTCGTGCAGCGGCGGGGGATCGTCGACCAGGCGGTGCAGCGGCATCGGGGGAGCATAGGGGATCGACGGGTTCTGCCCAGTCTCTGCCGACCGTCACGGAACGCGCTCGAATGGCTCACGCCACCCGTCACGGGCTCAGAGCCCGACTCGGCGACCGTGGCGAACCGGCACCGTGGTGTGACATCTCGTCACGGCCCCGTTGCGCCGGCCGTGGGGCGGTCGCAGGCCGTCGGCTACAGTCGCGCCCGTGCGCTTCGTCATCTGCGACGTGTTCACCGACCGGCCGCTGGCGGGAAACCAGCTGGCTGTCTTCCCCGAGGCGTCGGACATCCCCGAGACGCTCCTGCAGCCGCTCGCGCGGGAGATCAACTTCTCCGAGACGGTGTTCGTGTACCCGCCCGAGGACCCCGGCCACACCGCGCGCATCCGCATCTTCGTGCCCAAACAGGAGATCGCGTTCGCCGGCCATCCCGTCCTCGGCACCGCGAGCGTCCTGGGATCCGAGCGCGGGGTCGACCACGTGGTGCTCGAGACGGTACGCGCGCCGGTGCCCGTGCGGCTCCACGCCGGCGGCGGCACGATGTGGCAGCCGCTTCCCGACGTCCGGCCCTACACGCACGCCGACGCGCTGCTCGACGCGCTCGGCGTCGACGGGTCGCTGCACTCCGTTGACCGATGGGACAACGGAATGCCGCACGTCTACGTCCGTCTCGACTCCGTCGATCGCGTCAGGGCGCTGCGTCCCGATCTGAACGCGCTGCAGGAGCTGCCCGACGCGTTCGGGACCGGGTACAACGTGTTCGCCGGTTCGGGGACGCACTACACCAACCGCATGTTCGCTCCCGCCGACGGCGTCCCGGAGGATCCCGCCACCGGGTCGGCCGCCGGGCCGCTGGCCTGCCACCTGCTCCGCCATGGGGCGCTCGAGCCGCGCACCGAGATCACGATCTCGCAGGGCGAGCAGGTGGGCCGGCCGAGCACGCTCTACGCCACGGTCGATGGGTCGCGCGATCACGTCACGAGCGTCGAGGTGCGCGGCGACGCGGTCATCGTCGGCGAGGGCCGCTTCCTGTTGCCACCCGGGGCGCCGGGTTGAGCGACCGGGTACGCTTGACCGCGTGAAGCTCGGCTACGGCCTGATCACCTGCCAGCGCGTCCCCGGCGACGAGCGCAGCGACGCCGACCTCTACGAGCAGGCGGTCGAACTGGCCGTCGAGGCGGAGCGGCTGGGCCTCGACTCCGTCTGGGTGAGCGAGCACCATTTCGTCGACGACGGCTACATGCCGTCGCTGCTCCCCGTGGCCGCCGCCATCGCGGCGCGGACGGAGCGGATCGAGATCGGCACGGCCCTGCTGCTGGCGCCCCTGCACGACCCCGTGCGGCTGGCGGAGGATGCCGCCACCGTCGACGTGCTCTCGCGCGGCCGCCTCGTGCTCGGCCTCGGCCTCGGCTGGCGCCGCGAGGAGTTCGAGGGCCTGCACATCCCGCTGGACGAGCGGCGCACGCGCCTGCTGGACTGCATCGCGATCCTCCGGCAAGCCTGGGGCGACGGCCTCGTCACGGGCACGAGCCGCACGCCGTATCCCGGCGTCAGCGTGCGGCCGAAGCCCCACCGGCCGGGCGGCCCGCCGATCTGGATCGGCGCGTTCGCCGAGCGCGCCGTTCGCCGCGCCGGCAGGATCGCCGACGGCTTCATGGCCGGGATCGGCCTCCCCGAGGAGTTCGGCGAGCAGCTGGGATGGGCGCTCGACGAACACGCGAAGAGCAGCCGCGCCGACCTGCCGTTCGCGCCGAGCATCTACCAGTCGACGTTCGCCTGGGAGGGCGGCGACGCATGGACGGTGATGCGCGACGGCCTGCACTACCTCGACTGGAAGTACGTCGACATGGATGACGCCTTCGGTCGCGCCGGTGCGGCACCGGAGCCGCCTCCGCTCACGCCCGACAAGGAGGAGGAGCTGCGCCGCATGACGGTCGTCGGGACGCCGGAGGAGGTCGCTGCCGCGATCCGCGCCTACCGGGACGTCGCCGGTGACGACCTGCACTACATCGCCCAGCTCTACTGGCCGGGCATGCGGTACGAGCAGCAGCTCCAGGCGCTGCGGGTGTTCGCCGAGCGGGTCGCGCCCGCGCTCCGCTCCTGACGCGTCGCGGCCGTCAGGCCGTCGTGGCGAGCGCCGAGCGCACATGCTCGGCGGCCGCGGCGCCGCTGCGGACGGCGCCCTCGAACCAGCCGGCGTGCTCGCTCGCGACGTCCGAGCCGGCGAAGCAGATGGGCCCCGCCGGCAGGAACCGCCGCGCGTCGACCAGGTCGAGCCGCCCCGCCGGCGCTGTCAGCCAGGTGCCGAGGGAGGCCGGATCGCCGATCCAGTCGTGGTACCGCCAGTCGAGCAGCCCGGCGCCAGGGTGGAAGGCGCGCAGCGCGCGCTCGACATGCGCGCGCTCATTGCCGTCGAAGCGGTCGTCCTGCCATCCGAATCCCGTGACCAGCACGGAGCCGTCGCGCTCGGCTTCCGCGTAGAGCCAGTTCAGCCCGGGGCCGGTCCCGACCGCGATCCCGTGCGGCTCGACGCCGCGCGCAAGCATCACCACCTTGACGGCCGCGCCGGCGTTTGCTCCCGCCGCCTCGGCCACCCGCACGGGAAGGCCGGGGGAGAAGCGGACGCCGGGCAGGCAGTTCAGCGGCAGGGCGAGGACAAGCGCGTCGGCCTCCAGCCCATCGCCGGACGAGGTTTCGCAGGTGACGCGGCCGTGTTCGTGCTCGACCGCCGCCAGCCGCTGCGACAGCCGCACCTCGACGCCCGGCGCGGCCGCCATCGCCTCGGCCAGGGCGCTCCACCCGCCCGCGGGGCCGTGCGCCAGGCAGGTGACGAGGCCGGCCAGGCCGCCATGGTCGTGCACGGAGTGCAGCGCGTCGGCGACCGCTCCGCGCTCGGGCGGGGCGCCTCCCATCAGCTGCCACCAGCCCAGCAGGAAGTCCCGCAGCGCGGGGCTCGGTGCCAACCGCTCGACGTACGCTGCGGCCGACAGCGCGCCGATGTCGCGGTCGCCCGCACCGACGCGAGCCGCGTCGTCGGCCACCTGCCGGAGTGCGCGCTCCAGCGCCGCCAGCTCGTCCCAGGGCACCGGCAGCCCCGTGCGCAGCGCGCCGTCGGTCAGCCAGCGCGCCGACCGCACCGGGTCGTAGTCGCGCACGCCGACCGCGTAGCGCTCGAGCTCGGCCCGGACGCGATCCTGCTCCGGCGTGAACCAGGAGCCGCCCAGCTCGATCAGGCGGCCGCCCAGCTCGCCCGAGTATCCCCGGCCGCCGACACGGTCTCGCGCCTCCAGCACGGTCACCGCCACGCCCGCCTCGGCCAGGTCGCGGGCGGCCGTCAGGCCCGCCAGCCCGGCGCCGGCCACGATCACGGCCGGCCCGCTCATTCGCCGGTGCCCGCCGCCGCCTTCGCCGGCCCGTCGCGGAGGTGGCGCCCGCGGTCGAGCACGATCGCCGTGTTCACGAGCGCCAGGTGCGTGAACGCCTGTGGCATGTTGCCGAGCTGCCGGCCGGCCACCGGGTCGTACTCCTCCGACAGCAGCCCGACGTCGTTGCGCAGGTCGAGCAGCCGCTCGAACAGCTCGCGCGCCTCCGAGTGCTTGCCCTGACCGGCGAGCACGTCGGCCAGCCAGAACGAGCACGGTAGGAACACGCCCTCGTCGGAGTGCAGCCCGTCCACCTCGCCGCCCTCCGCGGCGCGGTAGCGGAGCACCAGCCCGTCACGGGTCAGCTCGCGCCGGATGGCGTCCACCGTCGACACCATCCGCGGGTGATCCGCCTCGATGAACCCGACCGCCGGCATCAGCAGCACGCTGGCATCCAGGTCGTCGGAGTCGTAGGACTGGGCGAAGGCCTGCTTGCGCTCGCTCCACGCCCTGTCCAGCACCTGGGCGTGGATCTCGTCGCGGATCTCGCGCCAGCGGTCGACGGGGCCGGTGCGCTCGTACTCCTCGCAGAACCGCACGCCTCGGTCGAAGGCCACCCAGCACATCACCTTCGAGTGGGTGAAGTGCCGGCTCGGCCCGCGCACCTCCCACAGGCCGGCGTCCGGCTGCCTCCATCCGTTCTCCAGCCAGGCCAGCAGCGAACGCAGCAGCGCCCACGCCGCATCGTCCCGGGGCGCGCCGTGCACGAGCGTCTGGTACGCCGCGTCCAGCAGCTCGCCGTAGACGTCGAGCTGCAGCTGTGCGGACGCCGCGTTTCCGACCCGCACCGGGTGCGAGTCCGCATAGCCCGGAAGCCATTCGATCTCCTGCTCGTCGAGCCTGCGCTCTCCGGCCACCCCGTACATGATCTGCAGGTCGCCGGGATCGCCTGCGATCGCTCGCAGCAGCCACGACCGCCAGGCCATCGCCTCCTCGCGGTATCCGGCCTCGAGCATCGCCCGCAGAGTCAGCGTGGCGTCGCGCAGCCAGCAGAAGCGGTAGTCCCAGTTGCGCTCGCCGCCGATCGACTCGGGCAGCGAGGTGGTGGGCGCGGCCACGATGCCGCCCGTGGGCCCGTACGTCAGGGCCTTCAGCACGAGCAGCGACTGGTGCACCTCGTCGTGGTAGTCGCCGGTGTGGCGGCACTCCGCAGCCCAGCCCAGCCAGTAGCTCTCGCTGTCGTCCAGGGCCTTCTCGGGATCCATCTCGTCCGGCACGGGCCGGTGGGACGGAAACCAGGTGAGCACGAACGGCACCCGCTCGCCCTCGCGCAGCGTGAACTCGCTCACCGTCCGCATGTCCTTGCCGCGGACAGGTGCTGGGGTGCGGAAGCAGAGAGCGTCCGGACCGGCGACGGCGACGCGGGCGTGGTCGACGCGGCGCACCCACGGAACGATGTGGCCGTAGTCGAACCGGATGACGAGGTCGGAGCGCATGGGCACCTCGCCGTCGAGGCCCTCGACGATGCGGACGATGTCCGGGTCGTCTCCGCGCGGCGGCATGAAGTCGATCGCCCGGACGCGACCCTCGGCGCACTCGTAGACCGACTCCAGGATCAGCGTGTCGTGGCGGTACCGGCGCGTCGAGCTGGTGATCCCGCTGGCCGGTGCCAGCAGCCAGCGGCCGTGGCGCTCGTCTCCCAGCAGCCGCGCGAAGCAGGCGCCCGAGTCGAACCGCGGGAAGCAGCACCAGTCGATCGAGGCATCTCGCCCCACCAGCGCCGCGGTC
The DNA here is from genome assembly GCA_036403155.1 of Gaiellales bacterium. Classification (GTDB taxonomy): domain Bacteria; phylum Actinomycetota; class Thermoleophilia; order Gaiellales; family JAICJC01; genus JAICYJ01. The sequence goes on from DASWRM010000069.1 coordinate 38,732, forward strand.
TGGAGGTCGCCGATCAGCGCGTAGTCCTCGATCCGCTGGCTCAGGGGACGCGCACCTCCACGGCGCCGCCCGCCGACGGCGATCCGACGGCGAGCCCCGACGCGCGCGCGCCGAGCCGAACCGTCAGCGTCATCCCTGAATCCTCCTGCGTCGGGTGCTCTCGTGCCGTACCGTCGCAGTGAGCGCGACCGGTGTCAAACGGCCGCGTCAGGCCGCCTGCGTCGCATGGCGCACCGACCGCAGCGCCTGCGCGACGGCGGCCAGCTCGTCGAGCATCGGGCCCGCCGAGCGCTCCACCGTCTCGCTCGGGTGGAAGACGCCGTCGTCGCCCATCATCGCCTTCACGAACGGGATCGAGACGGCGTCGTTCACGGGCACCATCCGCAGCGACACGACGATCTGCTTCGTCATCTGCACCGCCCGCGTTCCGGCCGCGACGCCACCGTAGGACACGAACCCGACCGGCTTTCGGCTCCACTCCTCGTGGAGGTAGTCGATGGCGTTCTTGAGCGGCGCGTTGATGCCGTGGTTGTACTCCGGCATCACGAAGACGAACGCGTCGGCGGCGTCGACCGTCTCGCTCCACCGGCGGGTGTGGTCGTGCACGTACTCGTGGAGCCGTGGGTGGTTGGGCTCGTCGAGGAAGGGCAGGTTCCACTCGGCCAGATCCGCGACCGACACGTCGAACGCTCCGTGCTCGCGGGCCGCGTCGACGAACCACTCGCCGACCGGCAGGCCGATCCGCCCGGGGCGGGTGCTGGCGATGACGACGAGGAGGTTCGGCATGGCGTCCGGGCTATTCCCCGAACAGCCGGGCGCGAATCGCGGCGGTGTCGAGGCCCACGGCGGCATCGAGCTCGGCGGCAGTGCCGTACTCCCGGATCACCCGGCGGGGCACGCCGATCGACCGGACGCCGGCGGTTCTGCCGGTGAGCGCACCCGTGACCAGCGCGGCCAGCGTGCCCTCGAACATCGGCTCGACCACGACCACCTCGTCGCCGGTCATGGCGGCGAGCAGGCCCTCTGCGTCGAACGGCGAGACCGTGGTGACGTACAGCACCGTGGCGTCACTCCCCTCGACCGCCTCGAGCGTCCGGTCGAGCATCGGCCCCACGGCCAGCACCGTCGGCCCCGAGCCGCGGCGCTCCACCGAGAGGCGGCCCAGCTCCACGTGGCGGGTCCGCCGGTTGCCCTCCACCTGCGTGCGCAGATAGGACAGACGGCCGTCGTGGTAGGTGGCGCGGATGAGCTGGTCGACCTCGCCGGCCGCGCCGGGAACGAGCACCTCCGCGCCCGGGATCGTCAGCAGCGCCTGGACGTCGCCGGGGGAGTGATGGGTCGTTCCCTCCGTGCCGTAGTCGTACGAGCCGCCCACGGCGATCACGAGCCCGCCCAGCTCCTGGTTGCCGAAGTCCAGCTTCAGCTGCTCGAGCGCGCGCTCGGCCACGAACGGCGCGATCGTGTGCACGACGGGATGGAATCCCTCCATCGCGAGGCCGGCCGCGACCCCGACCATCGCCTGCTCCATGATGCCGACGTTGACGGCGCGGGACGGGTCGTGGCGAAACGCGGGCGCGAACCGGTCGACGCTGATCTCGGCCAGCACGACGGCGACGCGTGGGTCCTCCGCGAACAGCTCGCACACCGTGCCGGCTGCCTGTGCGCGCATCGCGGTCACGATTCCGTCTCCCCGATCAGGGCCACCGTGGCGGTGGGCGCGTCCACGCGCCGCGACAACGACCGCTCGAGCGCCTCGTGGTCGCGCCCGTCGACCGTCTCGGCGTCCCAGCCGAAGGCGTTGAGCAGGCGCTCGACCGGACGCAGGCGCATGGAGCTCGACCCGTTGTCGATCACAAGCAGCGTCAGGTTCCCGAGGCCGAGGTGGGGCGCCAGCATGATCGCCTCCCAGTTCGATCCCTCGTTCAGCTCCGCGTCGCCGGTGAGGACGACGACCCGGCTCCGTGACCGCTTCGCCCGCAGGCCCAGCGCGACCCCACCGGCGAGCGGCAGGCCGTGGCCGAGCGACCCCGTCGAGGCCTCGACTCCCGGAACGAGCAGCCGGTCGGGGTGACCGCCCAGCCGGCCGCCCTGCCGCATGAAGCCGGCCAGCCAGGACTCGGGGAAAAAGCCGTGGTGGCAGAGCACCGCGTAGTACGCGGCCGGGCCATGGCCCTTGCTGAGGATGAAGCGGTCGCGGCCCTCCCAGCGTGGGTCTGTCGGATCGACGCTGAGGACGCGCCCGTAGAGCACCAGCAGGGCGTCGAGGGTGGAGTAGCTGGACGCGTCGTGCTTCTCGTCCCCCGTTGCGCGCGCGGCGAGGCGGACGACCTCGTCGCGGTCGAGCGTGTCGGTGGCCATGCCTTCCTCCATCGAGGTTTGCCTATATAGACAGTCCACTATACATGCGCTAGGCTGTTCGCATGACGACCGATGTGAAGAATGCAGCGCGGCGCATGAAGGCGCTCGGCCATCCGGTGCGGCTCGGCATCGCGATGCGGCTCGCCGAGGAGCCGGAGACATGCGCGTGCGACTTCGCGGAGGTGTTCGCGGTGAGCCAGCCGACGATCAGCCAGCACCTCCGGGTGCTGCGAGAGGCCGGCGTGGTCACCACCCGGCGGAGGGGAACGCAGATCTGCTACTCGCTCGAGCCGGGCGCCGTCCGGTCGATCGGCGAGACGGTGGCGGCGCTCACCCTGCCCGCGTTGCGCAGCGCAAGCTGAGGTCAGACCGCCGCCGGCACGCGGACGTGCACGGATGCCGGCTGGACGTCGATCCGGAACTTCCTCGCCTTGGCCCGGTCGCCGCCGTCCAGCTGGTAGCGCACCTTCCGGTCCAGCTTCACCTTGACCGTGCGGCCCTTCGTCACCTGCGCGAACGGCGACTCCGCGATGCTGCCGACGGCCGTCCGGGCGGCCGTGCGCGCCCACTGCACGAGCCCGTCCGCCGTGATCACCCCCAGGTCGACCATGCCGTCGTCCGGCTCCGCGTCCGCGAACACCGTGACGCCGCCGAACAGGGCGCCGACGTTGCCGACGAGGACGCAGCTGGCCCTGCCGGTGAACCACGGTGACCCGTCGACGTTCACGGTCGCCCGGAACGGCTTCGACCGCACGGCCCTGGCCCCGGTGACGACGTAGGCGACCCGCCCGAGGCGGTCCTTCAGCCCGCCGTTCGCCGAGCGGATCATCTCGGCGTCGAACCCGGCTCCCGCCATCACGACGAACCGCTCGCCGTTCATCCGCCCGACGTCCACTGCTCGCGTCTGTTCAGACAACGCCACCCGGACCGCGCCCTCGATGTCCTTCGGGATGCCCAGATTGCTCGCGAACAGGTTCGCGGTGCCTGCGGGGACGATGGCCAGCGTCACGTCCGAGCCGGCCATGGCGTCGATGCACCGCTGCACCATGCCGTCGCCGCCCCAGACGATCAGCAGGTCGGCGCCCTGCTTCAGCGCACGCCTCACCTGCTTGGGCGCCTTGCGGCTCTTGGGCACCTCGTACCAGATCGGCACGTCCACGCCGGCGGTGGCGAGGGTGCGGCGAAGCTGGGGGAGCCCGCCCTCGATAGACTTGCCGGCGTGGGCGATCACGGCGATCGTGCTCATGCCGGCGCCCTCTCCCGGCGCTCGGCAACCGCACCGGCTGCTCGGGCGGCGAGCAGCGCGATCAGGAGCGCGCCGGTTCCGAGCAGCATGCCGGCGGCCGTGTCGGTCGGATGGTGCATGCCGCGGTACATGCGCGCGGCCGCGACCAGCGGCGGAATTGCGAGCGCCGCCGCCCAGACCGGGATGCGGACGGCGCGCGATCGCCATCTCGACGCGATCAGCACGGCGACGCCCACGTAGACCGCGATCGACGCGGCGACGTGGCCGGACGGATAGCTCGCCATGACCGGCAGGTCGTCGAGCCGGTGCACGGCCGGGCGGTGCCGCTCGATCGCCCAGCTGGTCACCCGGTAGGTGGCCGACTCCAGACAGATCGCCGAGACGGCGAATGCGGCGATGCGCCAGTGGCGCCTGATCGCCGCGCCGACGGCGGTGAGCGCCACGATCGCGGGGATGGCGTACACGTCCGCCATGCCGGACACGACCGCGGACGCCGTGCTCAGGAATCGCGACCGGTGGGCGGCCAGCACGACGTTCACGTGCTCGTCGTCGTGGCCGATGCCGTGGAACGGGAGCAGGACGTCGGTCAGCAGCAGGCCGAGGACGATCATCACCCCGGCGAGCACCGCGAAGCCGGCGAGCACCACCGCGACGAACACCGTCACGGGATGGCGCCCCCGAGCGGCCTCCGCGATGCGCTCGGCGAGCCCGCCATGTGGCTCGAGCACAGGCGATCCGGCCCGCGAGCGGCCGCCGTCGCCCGGGCGCGGCTCGGAGAGGGCGATGCCGCCGCCTGCTTCAGCGCGTGCCGCCATGCGGGAGAATCGTTTCCCTACGAACCGCCTCGGGCAAACACTGCGCGTGCCGCTCCTCGCTCTCCTCATCATCGCCACAGCTGCCGGACTCGCCGCCTGGCGGCTTGCCCGGCGCGTGCTGCCGGATGCGGCCGCCTCGATCGGCGAGGAGGCGCGCGAGCAGCTGACGCCCTGGCGCCGGCGCCTGCGAGGTCGGCTCGACCCCGGCGTTGCGACCGGCCTCGCGCTCACGGCCGGCGCCCTCGTGCTGGTGGTGGGCGGCATCGTGGTCGCGCTGCTGGCACTGCTGCTGCGCCAGAGCGGCACCCTCGTCGAGGTCGACCGCTGGGCGGCGCGCTGGGGCAACGACCATGCCGGCCATCTCTCGACCCTCGGGCTCAAGGCCGTGACGTCGCTCGGCTCCGGCGCCGGCGTGACGGTGCTCGCGATCCTGGTGGCTGCGGTCGAGCTGAGACGCCGGTGGAGCCGGTGGATCGTCCCGTTCCTCGTCGTCGTCACGCTTGGCGACAGCATCGTCACCAACCTGATCAAGCAGGCGATGGATCGCGCCCGCCCGGCATTCAACCCCGACGCCGCGGCGCTCGGCCCCTCCTTCCCGAGCGGCCACTCCTCCCAGGCGGCGGCCTTCTTCGCCGGGGCGGCGTTGCTGCTGTCCCGCCGGCGCGGCAGGGCGACCCGCGCCGTGCTCGTAGGCCTGGCGGTCGGACTTGCCGTCGCCGTCGCGTGCAGCAGGGTGCTGCTCGACCTCCACTGGGTGTCCGACGTGGTCGCCGGGCTATCGCTCGGGTGGGGCTGGTTCGCACTCTGCGCGATCGCCTTCGGCTGGCGAATGCTCGAGTTCGGTGCGCCGGCCGAGGCAGCCGTCCCGAACGACGCCCGGCCGCACCAGCCGGTCGGCTAGAGAGCCGCGCTCAAACCCGGTGGTACCGCGCGTCGGCGACGGACAGCGCGCCGAAGGCGATCAGGGCAGCCGCGATGGCGCACAGCGCAGCGGCGCCGTACGGCTTGTCGGCGAGGGTCTGCAGCGAGGCGTCGAGGCCCTTCGCCTGCTTCGCGGTGTCGTGCACCGCGGCGAACATGACCAGCGTGCCGACGAGCAGGAACACGGCGGCACGGCCGCAGTAGCCGACCACGCCGATCCGGGTGTACCAGCGGCGCACGGCCGGGGTCATCTCCGAGGTCTTCGCCTCCTCGGTGAACGTCCGCGAGATGCCCTTGTACGCCTGGAACAGGCCTACTCCGACGAGCACCGCGCCCGCGAGCGCGAGCATCCACCGACCGCCCGGCAGCGACAGCACGTCGCTCGCCGCCGAGTGCGCCTTCGGATGCTGGCCGGCCTGGTGGTTCGGGCTGGTCAGGATGCGGATGGCGAGCATGGTGAACGAGCCGTAGATGACCGCGCTGACCAGCGCCTGCAACCGGTAGCCGGCGGAGTCGTCGCCGGCGTCCTCCGTGCCGTGCCCGACCAGCGCCTGCATCAGCTTCCACAGCGCGTAGGCAGCGAGGCCGATCGCGATGGCGGTCAGCAGCCACTGGCCGAACGGCTCGTGCGCCACCGCCTGCAGCGCGCCGGCCTGGCTCGCGTTGGCCTTGCTGCGGCCGAATGCGACGTCCAGCGCGAACACGCCGATCAGGACGTAGATGACGCCGCGCGCCACGAAACCGAGCCGCGCGAGGACGGTGAACCACCGTCCGTGCGCAGCGCTCTGCGAGCGCGATGCGGCATGTCTGAGTGCGTCGCCCGTATCGATGAGACAGGCGCTACCCCGAGAACCGCTTCTCCCAAACCGGCGCACGGACGAATGCGGCCGGCACTGAGGCGTGCCGGCCGCGGGGACCTCGCCGAAGAGCAGCGGCTCAGCCGGTCATGCGGCCAGCTCGAGCTCGCAGTACGCGTAGGGGTGGTTGAAGACCTGCATCGGATTGGCATCGCCGACCTCGACGTCGAAGACGATGCCGGTGCGGCTGTCGACGACGGCGACGAACGCCCGGTCGTCGACGGGATCCCAGAGCAGCGTGACGTCGATGCCGTCGGTGGTGCGGTGGGCGAGCTCGCGAAGAGGCGTGAAGATGTCTGTGGTATCGATCACGGGAAACTCCTTGCCGGAGGGGAACATGCCCAGCAGTCTCCCGTCTGGGCCGGGGGACGGCATCAGGGCAAACCCCCGGCGTGCGTTCAGATTTCGCCCGGCCGTGGGTGCGGTTTCCCCCCGACCATCGAGTAGGCTTCGCCGCCGTGCCACGGGACGAGCTGTTCGAGACCATCCGCACGCTGACCGCGCTGCACTCGCCGAGCGGCGTCGAGCGCGAGATCGACGAGCACCTGCTGGGAGCGCTCGCAGGGCACGGGGAGCCGCGGATGGACGACGCCGGCAACATCGTGCTGCGCCTGGGCGAGGGAACGTCCGGACGGGTGGCGCTGCTTGCACACAAGGACGAGATCGGCGGGATCGTGAAGCGCGTGGAGGAGGGCGGGCGCCTGGTGGCGCAGACGCTCGGCGACGCCCACCCGTGGATCTGGGGCGAGGGGCCGGTCGAGGTGCTCGGGCGCAACGCGACGGTGCTCGGCGTCCTGTCGTTCGGAGCGCGGCACGTGTCCGATGAGTCCCCGCAGCGCAAGCAGCTCGACGACGCGCCCGTGAAGTGGAAGGACGCGTGGATCGAGACGAAGCTGAGCGCCGAGGCGCTGGCGGAGGCGGGGGTGACGGCAGGCTCGCGGGTGGTCGCGGCACGGTCGCGGAAGCAGGCGGTGCGGCTGGGGGCCGAGGGCGAGTACGTGGCGAGCTATGCGCTGGACGACAAGGTGGCGGTGGCGATGCTGCTGGAGCTGGCGGTGCGGGTGCCGTCGCCGAGCCGGCCGGTCGACCTGGTCTTCACCGCGCGTGAGGAGGTGGGCTGCCAGGGGTCGCAGTACTACGCGCGGCGAAGCGACGCCGAGGTGCTGGTCGCGCTCGAGGTCGTTCCGGTGGCCAAGGAGTACGCGATCGACCCGGGGCCCGATCCGGTGCTGATCCGGGCGGACGCCTACGGGCCGCTCGACGACGGCGTGTCCGAGGCGCTGGCGGACGCGGCGGCGGCGGAGGGGATCGCGGTGCGCCACGCGGTCGTCTCACGGTACGGGTCGGACGCGTCGACGAGCCTGGATACGGGCCGGATCGCGCGCAGCGCATGCCTCGCGGCGGCGACCGAGAACACCCACGGGTTCGAGATCGCGCACCTGGACGCCGTCGAGGGCTGCGTCCGGATCCTGCAGCGGTGGCTGGGCTAGAATCTCGCCGCTCGGCGGAGTAGCTCAGTCGGTTAGAGCAGCGGAATCATAATCCGCGTGTCGGGGGTTCGAGTCCCTCCTCCGCTATAGCTGCTGTTCTCTCAACAGTTCCTTCGGACGGAATCGAGATCGACCGCAGGCCCCGGCTACCTGTTACTCGGCCGCCCGCAGGATGCGCAGGTCGCTTCCAATCGGATCGACCGCCGCGCGGCTCCGTCGCGAATGCGCGTCGGGAATCCCTTCGATGCCCGGAGATGCGGCGAGCCCGGTTTAGGAGTAGGGTCGCCGTACCATCGGTGTCGAGAAGCGGCCCCGAGAGCGCGACAGGAGCGGACGATGGCGTCCACCGAACCACGCACCAGAAGCGCGCTCGCCCAGCGTGTGTACGAGTCATTCCAGGCTGGAGACATGGACACTGTGCGGTCATTGTTCACCAGCGACATCGCCTGGCACTCGCCCGGCCAGGGCGCCGAACACTTCCACGGCATCGATGCGGTGATGGCCGAGTTTGGCCGCCTCTACGGCGACACCGACGGGACATTCCGCGTGATGGTCGATGAGATCACGGAAGGCGATGAGAGCGTCGTCGTCTTGGCCCGTGCAACCGGCACCCGTGGCGACAAGACGTTTGACCAGGCGTACCCACACGTCTTCCGCTTCCGCGGCGACCAGGTATCCGAGTCGTGGATTCTCTATCACGACCAAGCCGCGACGGCGGCTTTCTGGGCATAACGCGCAACGAGAGCAAGGCGGGAAGTACCCACTGCCGCTTCTCCTCTAGACCGCGTTGAGTTGGTCGTCGTACGGCGCCGGTCGCGCAGAGGGACGGGCCAGGGCCTCAACCCGCTGTGAACCGACCGTTCGCCCATCATCGAGCGCGGTTGCGGGCGACCGGGTCGTATCTCACACTGCGGATCGCCCGCTCGACCGCGACGGGGCGGCCGCACGCCACCGACGGGCCGGGTGTACGCACCCGCCGACGTCTCACGAGCGCGCGGCTTGCTCGCGCGCCATCTGCTCGTACTCCTCCGCGGCGGTATCGGCCGTCTCGACCTCGAACCACTCCGGGTGCGGATAGCCGGCCGAGCGCAGGGTCGACGCGAAAGCGTCGGCGTCGAAGGGGCTGTTGCGCGGCTCGACGCCGGGCCCGAGGATCGTCCAGAAGGCACGGCCGGCGATGCCCTGATAGGGCATGCCAATGCTGCCGGCGTTGATCAGTCGGTGGCCGGCGACCGAGCGGTCGAACTGGACGTGGGTGTGCCCGGAGACGACGATCGCCTCGTCGACACCGGTCAGCATCGGAGCCACTCGGTCGGGGTCAGAGACGGCCGTGACGATGTCCTCGTCGCTGCGTGGGGAGCCATGGCAGAACAGCACCGGCCCCAGGCCTCGGACGTCGACCCGTTCGGTCGGCGGCAGCGTGGTCAGCCATGCCACGTGCCGCTCATCCAGGCGCTCGGTCACCCATTCGCTCGGTTCTCGGTCGCAGTTGCCCCTGATCCAGCGAAGCGGGATGTCAACCGACTCCAGCATGTCGAGCGTCTCCACGGGCTGCGGACCTTCGACCACGTCGCCGCCGATCAGGATCGCATCGACGCCCACCGAGGCAACGTCGGCCAGCGCTGCCTCGAGGGCCGGCACATTGCCGTGGATGTCATACAGCGCGGCGACCCGCATGGCGTGACCATAGCTGCGCCTGGCACGCAAGCTCCATGGACCGCGTGGATGGCGCCGCCGGTGACGTTCTGGCCGGCGAACTGGCCGGCGCCCCGAGCTCTGACGCCGGCTGCAAGTTCGCGGCGCCCATACCATCATCGAGCCACAGCAACGAGCAGTTCTGATGCCGTCCACCTATCTGAACCCCGTCCTCGACCGCGACTTCCCCGATCCGAACGTGATTCGGGCCGCCGACGGGTGGTCGTACGCCTACGCGACGCAGGGCCTCGGCGAGGATCCGGTCGTCAACATCCAGGTGGCCCGCTCGCGCGACATGGTCGCCTGGGAGTACCTCGGCGAGGCGCTGCCACAGCGCCCCTTGTGGGCGCAGAGCACCCAGATGCTGTGGGCGCCGCACGTGACCGAGCACGCGGGCGCCTACCTGATGGCCTACTCGGCGGCTCCTGACGACCCGCCGTACGCGGCGGCGCCCGACGACCCGGCACTGTGCCTGGCGCTCGCGGTCGCCGACTCGCCCGCCGGGCCGTTCACCGACGTCGGCCAGCCGTTGCACTGCGGCCCGACCACCTCGGACATCGACCCGGCACTGTTCTGCGACCCGAGCACCGGCGGCTGGTACTGCTACTGGGGCAGCGGCGGGGATGTGGTCATGCAGCCGCTCGCCGCCGGTCTCCGCTCGCTCGCGCCTGGGAGCGGGCCGCGCCGGCTGCTGCGCGGGTGGTCGGCCGACCCGAAGCTGCCGTTCGAGCATGGCATCGAGGGCCCGTTCGTGACCGAGCGCGACGGCTGGTACCACCTCTGGTACTCCGGCGACCGCACGTGGACGTATCCACCCAACTACGCCACGATGGTCGCCCGCGGGCGTGGCCCCGCGGGCCCGTTCGAGCGGCAGACCGACGGCACCAGCCGTGTCGTCCTTCGAGACAACGAGCGATGGCGCGGTCCCGGCCACAACTCGGTCGTGCGGGACGACGCGGGAGACGACTGGATCGTCTACCACGCCATCGACAGCCGCCGGCCGTGGCTGTTCGAGGGGCAGGTGCGGCGGGTCATGCTGATCGACCGGATCCGGTACGTCGACGGCTGGCCGGTCGTCGGCGACGGCTCGCCGAGCACCGGCGAGCAAACGGCGCCGCTGCTCGGGTGACGCGGCGCCCAATCGCCCTCAACTCGAGGCACGCCGGGACGATTGGAAGCGGCAGACCGACGATGGCCGCCACGCACGACGACTCCGACCAGCCAGCCGGCGACGCCTCGGCGACCGTCGACGTGCGGCTCGACGCGCTGGTCGATGCGATCTTCGCGGCGGGCAATGCCGACCTTCGCACCGAGGACGAGGCGCTCGTGCGGTGCGAGCGTGTCGCGACCTACCGCAACGTCGCCCGCGTGCTGGCACCCCGTCTGGCGCTGGAGCCCGGCCTCCTCGTGACGGGGTGGTGCACGCTGCCCGATCCCTGGTCGGTGACGATGCGCGTCGCGGAGGTGGAGCCGTTCTCCGCGTCGGCCGAATCCGTGGTGCTGGAAGCGGTGGAGTCCAGCCTCTACCCCGACCGTCGGCGCGTCCAGCGGTTCGACATCGGCGGCGAGGCGGTCGTCACGATCCACCACGGCGTCGAGATGGTCGAGCAGGAGCGCTTTCGCGCCGTGCTGGTCAACGCGTCGGCCGGCGGCATCGCCTTCGCCTCGAGCGCCGGCATCGCGGTCGGCCGGCACCTCACGCTGGACGCACGGCTGCTGCTCGGCCGCCTGCAGGCCGACCTGGTCGTCCGCTGGTGCGGTCCCAGCCAGATCGACGAGATGCGCCAGTACGGCTGTGAGCTCACGGATCCGGCCGCCGTCGCCGGGCTGCTCGAGCGCATGGCCCACCAGCGGCCGCCGCAGCACGGGGATACAGCGGCCGTGGCGGCGCTTCGCGAGTCGCTCGACACGCCGCGCGGCTTCGCCCGCCTCTGGCGGTCTAGCTAGGCCTGCTGCGCGGCCGGCAACCGCGCGACGCGGGCGGCGGCACGCCCGAACCGCGCCACCGCCTCCGCGACCAGCGCCTCGTCGAGCGCGGTCGAGGTGTTCATGAGCCCGCGCGGCGCGATGAAGAGGCCCTCCTCCATGCACGCCAGGTGAACCCGACCGAGCGTCGGGCTGTCGAGGCGCAGGTCGGCGAAGCGCCGCGGCTCGGAGTCGACGTCGAAGTGCAGGTGCAGCAGTGAGCCGCACTGGGTCACCACGCCCCGCAGCCCGCTCTCCGCGACCGCCTCGCGCAGCCCGGCAGCCAGCGTCGCCCCCAGCGCGTTGATGCGCTCGATCTCCGCTTCGGTCAACAGCTCGAGCGAGACCAATCCGGCCGCCGTCGTCAGTGCGTTGCCGTTGAACGTGCCCGAGTGGTGCACCGCGCCCGGCCGGCTGGGGTCGAACACCGCCATGACCTGCTCGCTGCCGCCGACCGCTCCCACCGGCAGCCCGCCGCCGATGATCTTGCCGAAGGTCGTCAGGTCAGGCGACACACCGACGGCCGACTGTCGGCCGCCCGGCGCCAGGCGGAACGTGATCACCTCGTCGAGCACCATGAGAGCTCCGTGCCGGGTGGCGATGTCGCGGACGCCGTGGAGGTACGCGTCCTCCCCGACGATCGCGCCGTCTCCCATCACCGGCTCGAGCAGGATCGCCGCGACGCGCTCGCCCTCCCGGGCCATCAGCTGCTCCAGCGCTCCGATGTCGTTGTAGGGCACGAGTCGCACGAGCGACGCGATCTCGGCCGGCGTGCCCTGCTCGTCCGCCTCGCCGGCCGTGAGTGGCACCTGATCCCACGAGCCGTGGTACCCGCCGTCCGCCTTGACGAGCAGCGGCCGCCGGGTGAATGCCCGCGCCGCGCGGATTGCCTGCATCACCGCCTCCGACCCCGAGTTGGTGAAGCGCACGCGGTCGACCGACGGCACGCGTCGCACGAGCTCCTCCGCGAGCGCGGCCTGCCCCGGGTGCGGAGCGGGATATACGGTGCCCTTCGCCGCCTGCGCTGCGATCGCCTCGACGATGCGCGGGTGGGCGTGCCCGTGCACCAGCGCCGTGTAGTTGTTGAGCAGGTCGATGTAGCGGATCCCGTCCGCGTCGACCAGCTCGTGGCCGGAGGCGTGGTCGATGACGACCGGATACGGGGCGAACCAGGTGATCGACCGGGTGTCACCGCCCGGCATCGACCGCCGGAACTGCTCGTGCAGGCGCTTGGAGGCCGGTGTGCGGTCGGCGTACGGCACGGTCGATGCCTATGGTAGAACCCGCCGGTGCCCGACGAGGCCGGCTATCTGAGCGCGGCGGCGCTCGCCGACAGCTACCGCCGCCGCGAGCGCTCGGCGGTGGAGGTCACGCGGGAGGTGCTCGACCGGATCGACCGTCTCGACGGCGAAGCGAACGCCCTCGTCACCGTCACCCCAGAGCGGGCGCTGGCGGACGCGGAGCGGGCCGACCGCGCGCTGCGCGACGGCACCGCCGGGCCGCTCTGCGGGGTGCCCTACACCCTCAAGGATCTCGTCCCGACCCGCGGGATACCGACGGGCTACGGCTCTCGCATCTGGCGCGATCCCTCGCCGGCGGTGGACGCGCCGGTGGTCGAGCGGATGGCCGCGACGGGCGGCGTGCTGCTCGGGAAGACGACCGTGCCCGAGCACGGCTTCAAGGGCGACTCGGGGAATCCATTGAACGGCCCGTGCGCGAACCCGTGGGCAGCCGATCGCACTCCCGGGGGCTCATCCAGCGGCGCCGCGGTCGCGGCGGCGCTCGGCTATGGGCCGCTGCACCAGGGATCGGACGGGGCGGGATCGATCCGCATCCCGGCCGCGTTCTGCGGCGTGGTCGGCCACAAGCCCACGTTCGGGCTGGTGGCCCACCCGCCCTCGAGCGGATTCGCGCTCTCGCACCTCGGCCCGATCGCGCGCACGGTTGGTGACGTCGCGCTGATGCTCGACGCGATGTCCGGCTTCGACGCGCGTGACCGGCTCTCGGTGCCTTCGCCGGTCGGCTCCTTCGCCGCGGCGCTGTCCGAGCCGTTGCCGGCCCTGCGGATCGCGTTCAGCCCGGATTTCGGCTACGCCGCGGTCGAGCCCGGCGTGGCGGATCTGGTCGCCACGGCGGCGGCGTCGTTCGAGCAGCTCGGCCACCACGTCGAACAGGTGGATCTGGCGCTGGCGGATCCGTGGTGGGTCGAGCGGGAGCTGTGGCTCTCGATGTTCGCCGCGTCCTGCCCGGACGCGCTCGACCACCGCGATTCGGTGTCGCCGGGGCTCGTCCGCCTCGTCGAGCGGGCGGCCGAGCGCACGTCGGAGCAGGTGGGTGCGGCGCTGGACGCACGGGCGGGCGTGCTGCTCGAGATCGAGCGAGCCCTTGCCGGGTACGACCTGCTCCTGTGCCCGACGCTCCCCTGCACGGCGTTTGCGCTCGGCGACGACCAGCCTGCCGAGGTGGCCGGCAAGAGCTACGACGATCTCGGCTGGACGCAGTTCTGCTACCCGTTCAATCTGAGCGGGCAGCCGGCGGCGTCCGTGCCGTGCGGCTTCGCCGGGGGCCTGCCGGTGGGGCTGCAGATCGTCGGGCGCCGCCTCGATGACGCCACGGTGCTGCGTGCCGCGGCCGCGTACGAGACCGCGCATCCGTTCGGCCTTCCGCCCGCGCGGTAGCCGTAGCCGTCTCGCTCCGGTAAGGTCTGCGCGCATGAGTTACGACGCTCTGCTCTTCCTCCACGTGCTGGCGGCGTTCACGATGGTGACCGCCGTGGGGATGTTCCTCGCGATTGCGCTCGCACTGCGAAGCGGGCGGCACGCTCCCACGGCGCTGGTGCTCGCCCCGCTGGCGGGCTGGTTGTGGGCCGTGGGCGGGCTCGCCGCGATCGTCTTCGGCGTCTGGCTGGCGGTGCACGTGAGCCAGTACTCGCTGACGGACGGCTGGATCATCGCCGCGTTCGTGCTGTGGCTGGTCGGGTCGGCGATCGGCGGCCGGATCGGCGCGGATTACCGCCGCGGTGGCGGCGACGCGGGACCGCGCGTCGATTCCACCGCGCTCGTCCTCAACCTGCTGCTCGTGGTCGCCGTGATCGCGATCCTGATCGACATGATCTACAAGCCGGGTGCGTCGTGATCCTGATGATCCGCCCGGATGACTGGAACCTTCCGGTGCTCCTGCACGTCGCGGGCGCCATGGCCCTGGTCGCGTCCGTCACCGTGGCCGCGGTCGCACTGATCCAGGGCTGGCGGACGCCCGACCCTGCGGTGGCCTCCACGCTGCAGCGCTTCGGCGCGCGCACGCTGCTCTGGGCGGCGCTGCCGTCGTTCGTGGTCATGCGTGCCGCCGGGCAGTGGGCAGTCTCCCGCGAGGGACTCGAGAACTCAAACGACGCCTGGATCGGGATCGGCTTCACGGTCGGCGACTTCGGCGGAATCCTGCTCCTGATCTCGATCATCGTCGCGAACATCGGCGTCCGCCGCTCGCGCGACGGCGGCCTGGGCAGGCTGTCGAAGGTCGCGGCGGGCATCTCGGTGCTGCTGATCGTCGCCTACGTCGTGACCATCTGGGCGATGACGACCAAGCCCTCCTAGCTCCGCAGGCGTGCGCGAGGGCCGGCCGGGGTACGGTCGCGGCATGACGGACCACGACACGACGCCAGACGACGCACCGGGCACGGAGCTGCCGGAGCCGCTCGAGGAAGGCGACCCCGAGGAGCGCGACCGCCGCCCCGGCGAGCGGGAGAAGCCGGGCCTCGGCGACCTGAACGAGGCGATCGCACCCGACGGGCTGTCCGGCCCCGCGCGTCCTGACGACGATCGCTCCTAGGCGGCGCACGGCGTCCAGCCGTCGAGCCGGGCGTACTGACTCCCGCTAGGAGCCGGAGCTGAGCGAGTCGCCGTCCTCGGTGGTCTCCGCGTAGCGCGTGATCGCGGCGACCAGGCCGGCGAGGAGCGCCGCCAGCGCGAGCGGCGCAAGGAGGTAGCCGATCACCCCTCCCCAGCCGTTCAGCACGCTGAGCGCCTCGAAGAAGACCCAGAACAGCACGAAGAGGAGACGATGGATCATCGTGCCGCTCCATGCCCGCCGGGCGGATGCCGAAACAGGGTGAGCCCGGGCGAGCGGCTGTTCATGCGGCGGGGAGCGGCCTGCACGGCCTGCGCCTGGAGCGCGTGGTGACCGCGCCGGTCGCCACCCACCGCGAGTTCGCGCGCTAGCCGGTCACCCCGGCATCTGCGCCGAGGGGTCCGTCTGCCAGATGCCGAACTCGTTGCCGTGCGGGTCGGTGCACGTGGCGAACCAGCCCATGTTCGGCACCGGCATCGCGTCGCTGGCCTCGCCACCCAGCTCTCGCACCCTGGCGGCGCCGGCGTTGATGTCGTCGACGTCGAAGTACGGGCGGGTGCCGCGCTTGCTCGGCTCCATGTTGGTGATTGCGCCGCCCTGGCTCTCGGAGATCCTCGTCATGTGGTACTCGGACGGGCCGGGGAAGCTCTCGAACTGCCATCCGAACAGCGAGCCCCAGAACTCGCGGCTGCGCGACGTGTCGTCCGCCGGGATCTCCAGGTGCACGATCTGACCTGCCATGCGTCCTCCTCGACTGGTGTTGGCGGAACCCTCCGCCGTGGTCAGTCTATGAGACGTCCGGCGCGGCCCGAACTCATCGGTGGCCTTCGCCGGCGCCCGTGCATGGGGGGTGCCCGTGCCTCGATCGCTCCCACCCACGATGCCGGTGGCGCCCGCGATCGTGATGATCGTGATGATGGTGGCCGGCGTCACCGTCATCCCCTCCGCCTGTCCATCCGCCCCCACCAGTGCCTCCGGCGTCGACAGGCGTGTTGACCACGTAGGTCACCGCGGCCGTGGCGCTGTTCCCGGCGGCGTCCGCAGCGCTGACGGTGAAGGTGAACGCGCCGGGCGTGCCGGTGTCCACGGCGGCCCCGTTCGAGACCGGCCCGGTGCACGTCGCCACGCCGGATCCTCCGTCGGCGCACCCGTATGCCGCGTTCAGCGGGCTCCCGGCATCCACGGCTGCACCGTCGGCGGGCAGCGAAATCGTGATCGCCGGCGCCTTGCGGTCGACGCGAATGCCGGTGAAGGGCCCGACGTCGGTGCAGTTGCCGGCCACGTCGCAGACGTGGGCCGATCCGGTCGAGGCGTCGGCCGTCTCCGACCCATCGGCGATGTCGGTGGACAGCGCGAACGCGGCCTGTCCCGCGTCGGCAAGGCCACTGTCGGGATCGCTCGCGCTGCACTGGAGCGTCACGTTGCCGGCGTGCCAGCTGCCGTCGTCCTGTGTGCACTGCACCTGCGGCGGGCTGACGTCGACAGGGACATCGAACGGCGACCCGAATCTGATCACGTCCCAGCCCTGGCCGAACCCTCGCGCGGCGTCCCCCGGGACGATGTCGCCCGCGGTGGTGGTCAGGCCGACGTAGCGCCCGTCGCCCGAGATGGATGCGGACTGGCTTGCCTGAGTGGCCTGTGACGACGTCGAGGCCAGGCGCGTGATCCCGGCCGCCCGGTCGCGGACGAAGATGTCCTGATCGCCGCCCGTGTCGCCCGGATCGAGATTCGTCGCGGACGACTGGAACGCCACGTAACGGCCGTTGTCGGACACCGACGCCACGGACGAGTTGCCGTTGGCTCCCGTGCCGCCGCTGGACAGGCTCACGCGCTCGGTGGTCTCGCTCGCCAGGTCGCGGACGTACACGTCGGTCCCGCCCGTGTCCCCCGGAACCAGCGCTGCTCCGGTGTCGAAGGCGACGACCCGGCCGTTGCCCGAGAGCCCGCCCGGCTGCAGGCTCGAGGCCGACGGCGACTCGGCACCGGCCGGCGTGACGCTCGCGCGCACGGTGGAACCGGTGCTGCGGTCATGGACGAAGACGTCGGCGGCGAGGTTGCCGTCGCCCGCGACCAGGTTTGGCGCCGTCGACGTGAACGCGACGCGGCGGCCGTCCGCCGAGAGGGCGGATGCGTCCGAGGACCCGGCGGCCGCCTGGGCTCCGTCGGACGCGACGCTGACTCGTTCCACGCCGCCGGCCCGCGACCACACGAACACGTCGCGCACCCGGTTGGTGTCGCCGTCCACGAGGTTCGATGCGCTGGACGAGAAGCTCACGGCTCCGCCGTCCGCGCTGATGCCACTGGGCGCCTCGCCACTGGCGGCGTTGCCCTGCACGCCGGCGGCCGACACGCTGAGCCGGGTCGTGGTGCCCGCGGCGAGGTCGCGCAGGAAGACGTCGCTGACGCCGTTGGTGTCACCGTCGACCAGGTTCGCCGCCTGGGAGGTGAACACCACGAAGCGGCCGTCGGCGCTGATGCGGGCGTTCGACGACGCTCCGTTCGCCTCGCCGTTCGCGCCGAGCGAGACCCGCGTCGTGACGCCGCTCTCCGTGTCCCGCACGAACACGTCGCGCGTGCCGTTCGAGTCGCCGGGGACGAGCGCGCTCGAGCCCGACACGAATGCGACCAGCCTGCCGTCGCCTGACACCGATATCGCGTCCTGCGCCGCAGTCTCGTTCGCGGGGGCGGCGGCCATCGTCACCGTGACGAGGGCCGGCGACACCGCCGCTGCCGCACTGGTCGCCGTGGCGGCGATCCCCGCGATGACGCACCCACACACCAGTCGACCCCACGCTCTGCCCACGAGAGACCCCCTTGACGGTATCCGGCGCCTTGCGCCGGTGGGTGCCGTGCGGAAGCCTGCACCCGTCTCCCAGCGTGGCGCCCGCCGGGCGTCCCCGCCACTCCCCGGCCGGGGGTGCTGCGATCACCCGAAGGCGGCTGCTCCTCGTCCGCCCAACCCGAAATGAACTATCTCCTTGACAACTAATCTTGTCGGTGAAATGATGACCCGCATGATCGACGTCGCGGTCATCGACGATCCCGCCGCCGCAGAGGTGAGCCTCGACCCCGTGCGTGGCCGCCTGCTCGCCGAGCTGGCGGAACCCGGGTCGGCGAGCTCGCTGTCCGGCCGCGTCGGCCTGACACGGCAGAAGGTGAACTACCACCTGCGCGCCCTTGAACGGCACGGTCTGGTCGAGCTCGTCGAGGAGCGGCGGAAGGGCAACTGCACCGAGCGGGTGCTCCAGGCGACCGCCCGCTCGTACGTGATCACGCCGGCCGCGCTTCCGGCCGTGGCGCCCGACCCCTCGCGCTCGCCGGATCAGCTGTCCGCTCGCTGGCTGCTCGCCGTGGCCGCGCGACTCGTGCGCGACATCGGTGAACTGATCGCCGGGGCGGCCTCCGCACGGCAGCAGCTGGCGACGTTTGCGATCGACGGCGAGATCCGGTTCGCCACCGCGGCCGACCGGGCCGCGTTCGCAGAGGAGCTCGGGGCGGCGGTGGCCGAGCTGGCCGGCAGGTATCACGACGAAACGGTTCGGGGAGGCCGGCGCCACAGGTTCGTGGTCGCGCTGCACCCGACCCTCAAGGGCACACACCACAAGGAGGTCGAGTCATGAGCCGCGAGTTCGAGATCCGCCGAGAGGTCGAGCTGCCGGGCACCCCCGAGCAGGTGTTCGCCGCTGTCGCGACAGGCAACGGAACGGCCGGGTGGATGTTTCCCACGGGCGAGGGAGCGCCGTCGCAGGTCGGCGAGGAGTTCGCGGGACACCGCGTGACCGTGCTCGATCCCCCGAACCACTTTGCCGTGCGCGCGGAGGGCGAGGACGGATCGGTCAACTCGCTCGACTACCGCATCGAGCGGCGCGGCAGCGGCGCCCTCCTCCGCTACGTCCACAGCGGCGTCATCACCGACGACTGGGACACGCAGTACGACGGCGCCGACCGCCATACCGATTTCTACCTGCACTCGCTGGGCGAGTACCTGGCGCACTTCGCCGGCCGGGACGTCACCTATGTCGGCGCCGACGGCCCCAAGGAGGCGCTGGGCCCCGAGGCGTTCGCCGCGGTGCGCGCGGCGCTCGGAGTGCGCGAGGACGGGGCCGTGGGCGATCGCGTGGATGTCGAGCTGCCGGGGATCGGCCGGCTGCGCGGCGAGGTCGACTACCTTGACGACATGTTCATCGGGGTGCGCGCCGACGATGCGCTGTACCGGTTCTATGGGCGCGGC
Organism: Gaiellales bacterium; assembly: GCA_036403155.1. Lineage (GTDB taxonomy): Bacteria > Actinomycetota > Thermoleophilia > Gaiellales > JAICJC01 > JAICYJ01. Next base: position 58,156 of record DASWRM010000069.1, read on the forward strand.
TCGATGGGCATGCCGGTGTTCGCCGGCCACCACCTCTTCGCCCCCGGCGTCGACGGCCCCGCGGCGCAGGCGGCGTGGGAAGCCTGGCTGGCCGGCGTCATCGCGTGACGCTGCAGAACCGGGTGACGCCGCTCGGCGAGCTGATCGCAGATCCGGCGCGCGGCCTGGTGTACGGCAATCGCGGCTGCCTGCACGACGCCGGCGGCCGCGTGCGCCGCCACCATGCAACCCGCCGCTGGATCGCGTGCCGCCTCGAGTTCCGAGGCTGGCGGCGCGGCCCGATGATGCAGCCCGGGCGGTTCACCGAGCTGTTCTTCCTGGACGATGCGACGGCGCTCGCCGCCGGCCACCGGCCGTGCGCGCTCTGCAGGCGTGAGGACTACCGCTCGCTGGCCGCGCGGCTCTCGCAGCTGCACGGGGGATCCACCGGCGCCGACGCGATCGACGAGCGCCTGCACGGCGAACGCCTCGACGGCGACCGCAGGCGGGTGCACATCAGGCGGGGAGCCGGGCTGCCGGACGGATGCTGCGTGCTCGTGCGCGGCCGGCCATGGATGGTCGCCGGCGGGGCGCTGCACCGGTGGACGCCCGCTGGGTACGCCGAGCGGGCGCCGCTCGGCCGCGCGCGCCGCGACGTGCTGACGCCTCCGTCGCTGCTGGCGCTGCTCGGCACGGGCTGGCGGCCGCTCGTGCCGCTGCTGCACCCGAGCGCCGGTGTGGCACCCTTCGGTGCATGAGCCGTCTGGTGGCGCTGCTTCGCGGGGTCAACCTCGGCGCCGCGCGGCGCCTGCCGATGGCCGACCTGCGCGCGTCGATGGAGCGGCTGGGATACGACGACGTGCACACGGTGCTCCAGAGCGGAAACGTGGTCTACACCGGTGGCGACAGCGCCGACCGCTCCGAGCAGCGGATCCGCGCGCAGCTGCGCGACGACACGGGCATGGACGTCCCGGTCATGGTCCGCACAGCGCGGCAGATGGAGGCCGTCGTGCGGCGCAACCCGCTGAGCGACCACGCAAGCGATCCCAAGCGCCACCACGTCGTCTTCCTGGCGGGCCGGCCGGCAGCGGCCCGCGGCGCATCGCTCGACCCGGCGGCGTTCGAGCCTGAGCGCTTCGCGCTGCACGGACGGGAGCTCTACGTGTGGTGGCCGGACGGCGCGCACAGGGCACGGCTGACGCTGCCCGCGATCGAGCGCCGTCTCGGCGTCAGCGGCACCGCTCGCAACTGGAACACCGTCGAGAAGCTCGCCGAGCTGGCCGCCGGTTGACGGGCTGCAGCCGGTTCGAATAGGATCGCAACATCTGCTACGAGGGGGTGGTTGCGATGAGCCGGTGGGAACTGCTGAACGAGGCCGCCGTCCGCGTCGCGCGGGCTCCGGAATCCCGGATGTCGCGTGGACAGGCCCTGCGGCGAGGAGCCGCGGCGACGGGTGCGATCGCCGGGCTGGGACTGCTGGACGCGGCGCCGGCGCTGGCATGGTGGGGGAGCCAGCCGCGCCCGATCCCCGGCGGGGTCGACGAGACCTTCACGCCGGTCGCCAAGGATCCGTTCCTGCACTTCTCCTACCCGGCGTTCGGGTACGAGGCGATCACGATCACCGACTTCCACGGCGTCATGGCTGCGGGTGAGACGCAGGGCGCCGTGCATGGCAGCGACGGCAAGGCCTACAGCTTCGACGCCGACCTGCGGTTCATGCGCGGCACGTACGTCGGCATGGACGGCCGGTCGCGGCAGGGCGCATTCGCGTTCATATGAATCGACATCTTCACGGGCGCCGTCGGCGACCTTTCGGATCAGATCCACGACTTCGAGCCGGGCATCAGGCGGTCCGGGCTGTTCTGGACCGTGCCGGTCCCGGACAGGTCGATCGACGCCGATCTGCTGCAGCACCGCGCTCGGTTCCACATCCGGCGGCGCGCGATGCCGGACTTCCACGACTTCTTCAACGCGATCTCCCCGACCGCGTCCCCGGTTCCCGGCCACGTCACCTTCGACGCCCACTGGACGGCGAGCGGGCCGCGGCAGCGGATACGCGATCCGGCGTTCCGATTCACGGGCCGCTTCATGCCTGCCGACATGCGCCTCGCGTTCAGTGTCAGCGATGACAACGGCGGGGTCGTCTATCATTCGGTTCGGGACGAGCAGGTCACAGTGGGCGGCGTGATCGGTCACGAGCGGAACGGGCGATTCTTCCGCTGAGCGCCGGTCCCGGCCTGGGCCGGGCGCGTGAGGCCCTGTGATACCGTCCATTCGCTCAACCGACGAGAGGGTTTCGCGTGGCCACAGGCGTCCGAGTGCTGGTGACGCTCGCTTGCCAGGAGTGCAAGCGCCGCAACTATCAGACGAACAAATCGAAGCGCAACTCGCCAGACCGGATCGAGTTTTCCAAGTACTGCCGGTGGTGCAGCAAGCACACGCCGCACAAGGAGACGCGCTAGCACGATGGCACGGCGTAGCCGTCAGCCGCAGCCTGCCAACAGGCGCAGCGTCACGGCCCCGCTGGCCGGCAAGCCAAAGAGCCAGTCGGGCGGCGAGCCGGTCCAGCGCAAGCGCGGGATGCTCTCGGGCGTCCGCAACTTCACGGGCGAGGTGCGCGGCGAACTGGCGAAGGTGGACTTCCCGAACCGCCAGCAGACCTGGCAGTCGACATCGGTCGTGATCGGTGCCTGCATCATCGTCGGCCTCTACCTGTACGGCCTCGACCAGGCGTTCGCGCGCCTCGTCGACCATCTCGTCGAACTGCAGAGATAACGGAGCGCGCATGTTTCGCTGGTACGTCATCAACACCTATTCCGGCCATGAGAACAAGGTCAAGGCCAACCTGGAGCACCGGGTCAAGTCGATGAACCAGGAGATGACGGTGCGGCGTGTCGTCGTTCCCACCGAGTCCGTGGTCGAGACCAAGGACGGGCAGAAGGTGCAGACCGAGCGCAGGCTCTGGCCCGGCTACGTGCTGGTCAACATGGACCTGACCGACGAGGCGTGGACGCTGGTGAAGAACACCCCTGGCGTCACCGGCTTCGTGGGCGCCCAGAACAAGCCCGTGCCGCTCTCACAGCCCGAGGTCGACCGGATGCTGCACACGGCACAGGCGGCCCCGGCGCCGAAGCAGAAGGCCGAGTTCTCGCTCGGCGAGAGCGTCAAGGTGATCTCCGGCCCGCTGTCGGACTTCGACGGCGAGATCGCCGAGATCAACGAGGACCAGGGCAAGCTGAAGGTGCTCGTGTCGATCTTCGAGCGTCAGGTGCCGGTCGAGCTGGAGTTCGACAAGGTAAAAAAGATCTAGAACGTGAGCTCCGCCCGACAGCGGCGGAGCGAACCTGACCAGCAGGTGCAATCGTGGGAGCCGGGGCCACCCCCCCCGGCGCTCGAACCACTAGGAGGTAGCCGGTGGCCAAGAAGGTCATCAAAGTCATCAAGCTCCAGATCCCGGCCGGGCAGGCGAACCCGGCCCCGCCGGTCGGCCCGGCGCTCGGCCAGCACGGCGTCAACATCATGGACTTCTGCAAGGCGTTCAACGCCGAGACGCAGGGGCCGAACGCCGGTCAGATCACGCCGGTCGAGATCAGCGTGTTCGAGGACCGCTCGTTCACGTTCATCACCAAGACGCCGCCCGCAGCCGTGCTGATCAAGGAGGCCCTGAACCTCCAGTCCGGCTCCGGCGAGCCGAACCGCACGAAGGTCGGCACCATCTCTCGCGACCAGCTCCGCGCCATCGCCGAGCGCAAGATGCCCGACCTGAACGCGAACGACGTCGAGGCGGCGATGAACATCGTGGCCGGCACGGCACGGTCGATGGGCGTGGAGGTGGGTCGCTGATGGCCGGCAAGCGGTATTCCAGCGCGCGGCAGGCGATCGACCGGGAGCGGCTCTACTCGCCGCTCGACGCCGTCCGCACCCTGAAGTCGCTCGACACGGCGAAGTTCGACGAGACGGTCGAGGTGCACATGCGCCTCGGGGTGAACGTCCGGCACGCCGACCAGCAGCTCCGCGGGACGCTGTTTCTTCCCCACGGGCTTGGCAAGTCGGTGACCGTCGCGGTGTTCGCACAGGGTGAGAAGGCGAAGGAGGCGGAGGACGCCGGTGCCGACGTCGTCGGCGGCGACGACCTGGCCGCTCGCATCAGCGAGGGCTGGACGGAGTTCGATGTCGCGATCGCGACGCCCGACATGATGGGCACGGTCGGCCGCCTGGGTCGCATCCTCGGCCCTCAGGGAAAGATGCCGAGCCCCAAGGCCGGCACGATCACGTTCGACATCGGCCGTGCCGTGGGCGACGTCAAGTCGGGCAAGATCGAGTACCGGACGGATCGCACCGGGATCGTGCACGTCGCGGTCGGCAAGAAGTCGTTCGACGAGCGGGCGCTGGTCGAGAACTACCAGGCCGTCCTCGAGGAGATCCTTCGCGCCAAGCCGTCGGCGGCGAAGGGCCGCTACCTGCGATCCGTGACGATCGCCTCGACGATGAGCCCGGGCCTGAAGCTCGACACGACGAAGGTCCGCGACCTGATGGAGGAGCCGGCCGCCGCCGCGGCGGTCTAACATCCGCATACCAACCGCGCGTACCGCGCCACAGACCGTCGGGGCCTTCGGGCTCAAACCACCACCCGACCGAGGCCGGCCAGTCTTGGAGCTCTCGCTCCGCCTGCGCCCGCCATCCGAGCGGACGCCGAGCGAAGCGAGAGGAGGTGAGAAGGTGAACCGAGACGAGAAGCGCGAAGTGATCGAGCGCCTGGTGACCCAGATCCGTGAGTCGAAGGCGCTGATCGTGACCGACTACCGCGGCCTGACCGTGACCCAGACGGCCGAGATCCGCAACGCCCTGCGCGAGGCGGGGGCGTCGTTCCACGTGGCCAAGAACACGCTGGCCAAGCTCGCGGCCGAGCAGGCCGAACGGCCGACGCTGCTCGAGTTCCTGGAGGGACCGACGGCGATCGCGTTCATCGAGGACGACCCCGCGTCGGCGGCGAAGAAGCTGTCCGAGGTGGCCCGTTCCACCCGCATCCTGGCGGTGAAGGGCGGCGTGATGAACGGCCACACGCTGACCGCCGACCAGATCCGCGACCTGGGCGACCTGCCCCCGCGGCAGGTGCTGCTCTCGCAGGTGGTCGGAGCGCTGGCCGCGTCCATGCAGGCCACGGTCGGAACCCTGAACGCGCCGCTGCGAGACATCGCGGCGGTGCTCGATGCGTACATAACGAAACGTCAAGAGGCAGAGGCTGCTGCCTAGAAGGAAGGTGTCGACACGATGGCTGTCGAGGACATTGTCAAGGAACTGAACAAGCTCTCCGTGCTCGAGTTGGTCGAGCTGAAGAAGGCGCTCGAGGAGGAGTGGGACGTGACCGCCGCGGCGGCCGCCCCCATGATGGTCGCGGCGGGTGCTCCCGCTGCCGGTGGCGGCGAGGGCGGCGGCGAGGAGGAGAAGGACTCCTTCGACGTCGTGCTGACCGGTGCGGGCGACAAGAAGATCCAGGTGATCAAGGTCATCCGCGAGCTCACCGGCCTCGGTCTCAAGGAGGCCAAGGCGGTGGCGGACGAGGCGCCCAAGCCCGTCAAGGAGGGCGCCGCGAAGGACGAGGCCGAGCAGATGAAGGCAAAGCTCGAGGAGGCCGGCGCCACTGTCGAGCTCAAGTAGAACGCTGAGGGCTCCCGCGGTTGAGCGCCCCGGGCCGGTTCGCGCCGGCGCCGGGCGCTCTGCCGCGCCTTCTCCCGGCGTCGACACGGCTGCCGCCGGTAACATCTCCCCTGTGGAAAAGGCATCCTGCATCCGCCCGTTCGCGTCTCTGCGCGACAAGCCGAAGCCGACGGCCGAGCAGCACACCCAGGCCCTGTTCGCCGACCCGATCGACGTGGTCGAGCGCAATAACGGCTGGGCGCGGGTGGTGCTGGCCGATGGGTACGAGGGCTACCTCGAGGTCGACGCGCTGGGAGAGCCGCTGCCGAAGGACCGCGCCCACGTCGTGGTGGTGCCGCAGGCCGCGGACCGGTACATGGGCACGTGGCTGCCCGCCCCGGGCCTGCGCACGGAGCCGCTCGCGGCCGCGCGGCGAAAGGCCAGCGGGGAGGCGATCGCCGAGGCGGCGCTGATGTTCCTCGGTGCCCCGTACGAGTGGGGCGGCGTCACCGTCGAGGGGATCGACTGCTCGGGGCTCGTGCAGGCGATCCACCGGCGGTTCGGGCTGCTGCTCCCGCGCAACGCGAACCAGCAGCAGGAGGCGGGCCGCGAGGTGTCGCTGCGCTCCGCCCAGCCGGGCGACCTGCTCTGCTACGGGGACCACATCGCGTTGGCGCTCGAGGGCGGCGAGGTCGTGCACGCCACGAGCGAGCAGAGCAAGGTCGTGCAGGAGCGCCATCCGGCCGATCTCAAGAAGCGGCTGCTGACGGTGCGCCGCATCTTCGACGCCGACGACTGACGTGCCCCGGCGGCTGCAGGCCTCGCTGGGGCTGATCGCCGCGGCGCTGGCGCTGGCCGCCTGCAGTGGTTCGTCGTCGGCGCCGACCTCCGGCCCGGCGGTGTTCTCGTCCGCTCCGACGGGATCGCAGACGACGCCGGTGCCGTCGGCGCCGCCGGCCCGCCTCGCCCGCCGCACCGCCGCGCGGTACATCACCGCGCTGGCGCTCGGGCATGCCGCCCAGGCCCGGTCACTGGCGGCCGCGCAGGGCGCCGACGGAACGCACAGCCTCGAGCAGCTGGCGCGCTGGCTCGATGATGTCCCGGTCGCCCGGGTCGACGTCAAGGCCTCGGCGAGCGCCCGCCCCCCGGATGCACCGGCGGGTGACGTTGCGGTCTCGCTCGCGCTGCGGGCGCGGCTCGCGAGCCGCGCGGGCACCGGCTGGGTGCCGCTCGGCACGCGCGTCCTCGTGCTGGCTCCCGGTGGGGCCGGCTGGCGCGTGGCGGCCGACGCGACGAGCAACCCGGCGCTGGCGGTCGAGCCGTCAGGACTGTCGGTCTTCGCGCATCCGCACGTCCTGCGCGGCGCGCACGTGACCGTCGCGTACGGCCCCGGCCAGGCGCGGCTGCAGGCCGACGAGGTCCGGCGGTTCGCGAACGCGGCGGTGCCCGACATCCACGGCACCTACGGCGGCGGCACCGCGGCCGCCGATCCACTCGTCTTCCTGGTCGCCACCCGTGAGCAAGCTGCTCAGCTGATCGGGCGGGACGTCGGCCAGGCGCTGCCGGTGGGATCGGTGGCAGGCTCCTTCGCATACATCTTCCTGCGCCAGTACCGGCGAGTCGACCCGGCTGGGCGTGGCGGCGCGGTCACGGCGCTGATCACCATGCTGGCAACGCGGCTCTCGCTGGCCCACGCGCCGACGAGCCTGCGAGTGGGCGTCGCGTCCTACGAGGAGAACCGGTACCTGAACCACCAGGGCTACGTGCTGCCGCTCGACCGGATCGCCGCGGTCTATCCGGACTACCCGGCGCTCAGGCGGTGGACGAATCGCGACAGCCTCTGGGGGCTGCGCGGCCCCGCGCAGCAGCTGGCAGCCGAGGACGCCCTGGCGATGGTGCACGTGATCCTGACGCGGCACGGCGGCGCGCCAGCGGTGCGCCGCCTGGGGAAGGCGTTCCGGCACGTCGGCAGCGACGTCACGACGGCCGACGTACGGCGGGCGTTCCAGCAGGGGCTGGGTGTCTCGTTCGCGACCGTCGCCGGCGAGGCGCACGCCTATGCGAAGGGCGGCTCGTGGAAGTTCGGCTGACGTTGCCTCAATAGACACCGCCGGGTGGGCGCGCGACCATGGACTGTGCGGGGGATTCGGGCACTTGACGAAGGAGTGCGGTCGGGTATAGTGAGCGCCAGGTACCCCGGCGCGGACGCCCATCCCGCGGGTGGGGCTGACCTACCCTGTTTGCATGGACAACCGACCCCTGATAGGGTTCTCGGTTGCGCCCTTGGTCCGGATCCGACCAGCCTGATTTCCCCTTCGAGCCCTGCCGGGAGGCTTTGCTTTGCCTGAAACCACCTCGCCCCGAGTCCGCAAGTCCTTCTCGAAGCTGGAGAAGGTGCTCGACGTCCCCAACCTGATCGACATCCAGAAGGCGTCGTTCCGGTGGTTCATGGGTGACCCGAGCGATGCTGCGTCGCTCAAGACGTCGGGGCTCCGCGAGACCATCGACGACATCTCCCCGATCCGCGACTACTCCGAGCGGCTCGAGGTCGCCCTCGGCGAGTACACCATCGGCGATCCCGTCGTGCCGGAGCGCGAGTGCCGCGAGAAGGACCTCTCCTACGAGGTGCCCGTGAACGTCAAGGTCGCGTTCACGAACCTCGACACCGGCGAGATCCGCGAGCAGACGGTGTTCCTCGGCAACTTCCCCTGGATGACCGAGCAGGGCACCTTCATCATCAACGGCACCGAGCGCGTCGTCGTGACGCAGCTGGTGCGCTCGCCCGGCGCCTACATCATGGAGCCGAAGGACCGCGACAAGCAGGTCTTCACGGCGAACCTGATGCCGTCCCGCGGCTCCTGGCTCGAGCTCGAGATCGACAAGAAGGGCCTCGTCAACGTCCGCATCGACCGCAAGCGCAAGCTGCCGATCACGACGCTGCTGCGCGCGCTGCCGAGCGTCGACGAGAACACGGGCTTCGAGATCGACAAGTCGGACGAGGGCCTCCTGGCGATGTTCGGCGACAACCCGTTCATCCGCATGACCCTCGAGAAGGACCCGTCGCAGTCCGAGGAGGCCGCGCTGATCGAGGTGTTCAAGAAGCAGCGGCCGGGCGAGCCACCTACGGTCGACAACTCGCGCAACCTCGTGCGCGCGCTGTTCTTCGATCCCAAGCGCTACGACCTCACGCGGGTCGGCCGCTACAAGCTGAACATGCGCCTCGGTGTCGACGTGTCGCCCGAGTGCCGCGTGCTCACCACCGGCGACATCGTCGAGCTGGTCAAGAAGCTGGTCGACCTGCCGGTCAAGCTGAACGTCCCCGAGGAGAGCAAGGACTACGCGGCCGACGCCGCCGGGATCCCGCGCGACGCCATCGAGCACGACCTGGACGAGTACGAGCACTTCGGCAACCGGCGGCTGCGCACCGTCGGCGAGCTGATCCAGGAGGCGTTCCGGATCGGCCTCTACCGGATGGAGCGCGTCGTCCGCGAGCGGCTGACGACCGAGGACGAGGACGCGATCACGCCCCAGACGATCGTGAACATCCGCCCGGTGGCCGCCGCGCTGAAGGAGTTCTTCGGCTCCTCGCAGCTCTCGCAGTTCATGGATCAGACCAACTGCCTGTCGGGCCTCACCCACCGTCGCCGCCTGTCGGCGCTCGGTGCCGGCGGCCTCACCCGCGAGCGCGCGCCGATCGAGGTGCGCGACGTGCACCCGACGCACTACGGCCGCATGTGCCCGATCGAGACCCCGGAAGGCCCGAACATCGGCCTGATGGGCTCGCTCGCCAGCTACGCGAAGGTGTCCGAGCACGGCTTCGTGCAGACGCCATACCGCAAGATCGAGAACGGCAAGATCAGCGGCGAGATCGAATACCTGGACGCGATCCAGGAAGAGCAGTACACGATCGCCCAGGCGAACGCCGACGTCGACCGCAACAGCAAGCTGGTCTCGCCGGTGCTCTGCCGCACCCGCGACGGCGTGCCCGTCCAGGTCGACGCCAAGCAGGTGGACTACATGGACGTCGACCCGGCGCAGATCGTGTCGGTCGCGACGGCCCTGATCCCGTTCCTCGAGCACAACGACGCCAACCGCGCCCTGATGGGCTCGAACATGCAGCGCCAGGCGGTGCCGCTGATGGTGACGGAGGCGCCGTTGGTCGGCACCGGCCTGGAGTACCGCGCGGCCGTCGACACCGGCGACGTGGTGCTCACCCGGCGGGCCGGCAAGGTCGAGTACGTCGACGCCGAGAAGATCATCGTCTCGACGCGCGACGGCCACGACCAGTACGACCTGGTCAAGTACCGCCGCTCCAACCAGGGCACGCTGATCCACCAGAAGCCGATCGTGCGCGCGGGCGACCGCGTGTCGCGCGACCAGGTGCTGGCGGACGGCTCGTCCACCGACGCCGGCGAGCTGGCGCTCGGCAAGAACCTGCTGGTCGCATTCATGTCCTGGGAGGGCTACAACTTCGAGGACGCGATCATCCTGTCCGAGCGGCTGGTCAAGGACGACGTGCTGTCCTCGATCCACATCCACGAGTACGAGGTGGATGCGCGCTCGACGAAGCTCGGTGACGAGGAGATCACGCGCGACATCCCCAACCGCTCCGAGGAGTCCCTGCGCAACCTCGACGAGAACGGCATCGTCCGGATCGGCGCCGAGGTCGGCTCGGGCGATCTGCTGGTGGGCAAGGTCACGCCCAAGGGTGAGACCGAGCTGACCGCCGAGGAGAAGCTGATCCGCGCGATCTTCAAGGAGAAGGCGCGCGAGGTGCGCGACACGTCCCTGAAGGTGCCGCACGGCGAGGGCGGCAAGGTGATCGACGTCAAGACCTTCTCGCGCGCGGCGGGCGACGACCTGTCTCCCGGCGTGAACGAGCTGGTGCGGGTCTACGTCGCCACCAAGCGCAAGATCGCCGAGGGTGACAAGCTGGCCGGCCGGCATGGCAACAAGGGCGTGATCTCCAAGATCGTGCCCGAGGAGGACATGCCGTTCCTCGAGGACGGCCGCCCCGTCGACATCATCCTGAACCCGCTGGGCGTGCCGTCGCGCATGAACATCGGGCAGATCCTGGAGACGCACCTCGGCTGGGCCGCGGCTCACGGCGGTGAGAACGGCGAGCGGCAGTTCGTCGCCACTCCGGTGTTCGACGGCGCCACGCCGGAGGACGTCGACCAGGCGCTGATCGACTGGTACGACGCGAACAAGAGCCAGCCGGTCACCTTCCGGATCGACAAGAAGGCCCCGGCCGGGTCGCGGTGCTCTGGCAAGGTGCGGCTGTTCAACGGCCGGACGGGCCAGCCCTACGACCAGGACGTCACCGTCGGCTACATGTACATCCTGAAGCTGCTGCACCTCGTGGACGACAAGATCCACGCGCGGTCGACCGGCCCGTACTCGCTGGTCACCCAGCAGCCGCTCGGCGGCAAGGCGCAGTTCGGCGGCCAGCGCTTCGGCGAGATGGAGGTGTGGGCGCTCGAGGCGTACGGCGCGGCGTACACGCTGCAGGAGATGCTGACCATCAAGTCCGACGACACGGTCGGCCGCGTCAAGGCGTACGAGGCGATCGTCAAGGGGGAGAACATCCCCGAGCCCTCCATTCCCGAGAGCTTCAAGGTGCTGCTGAAGGAGATGCAGTCGCTGGCGCTCGACGTGAAGGTCGTCGCAGAGGACGGCGCAGACGTGGCCGTCCGCGAGGAGGACGACGAGCTGCTGCGGGCCGCCGAGGAGCTCGGCATCGACCTGCGACCGGTGGCCGGGCGGGCAACGGCCCGGGACCCAGAGGCGCAGGAGCTCGAGGAGGGCGCCGACCGGCTCGACGAGGACGGCGAGCTGACCGTCCCCAACGACGAGGTGCTCGGCGAGGAGCTCGTCGAGGGCGACCTCAACTCGCTGAACGACGACGAAGAGCAGGACGACGTCGTGCTCGAGGTCGGAGAGGTCGAGGAATGACCGCCGCCAGCCGCCACGCCGCTTCGCACATCACACACTCGCAGAGTGAGGAGACACCCCGTTGATCGACATCAACGATTTCGACGCAATCCGCATCGGGCTGGCCTCTCCCAAGCAGATCCGGGAGTGGTCGTCCGGTGAGGTGACAAAGCCGGAGACCATCAACTACCGAACCCTGAAGCCCGAGAAGGACGGCCTCTTCTGCGAGCGCATCTTCGGTCCCACGAAGGACTGGGAGTGCTACTGCGGCAAGTACAAGCGCGTCCGCTACAAGGGCATCATCTGCGAGCGCTGCGGCGTCGAGGTGACGCGGCAGAAGGTTCGCCGCGAGCGCATGGGCCACATCGACCTGGCCGCTCCCGTCAGCCACATCTGGTTCTTCAAGGGCGTGCCCTCGCGGATCGGCTACCTGCTCGACATCGCTCCGAAGGAGCTCGAGAAGGTGCTGTACTTCGCCGCCTCGATCGTGACGTCGGTCGACAAGGAGGCCCGCGACAAGGCCGTCCCCGAGCTCGAGGAGAAGGTCGAGCAGGAGAAGGAGCGCCTGGCGCTCGACAAGGAGGAGCTGCTGGCCGCGCTCGAGACGCGCATGCAGCGCCGCCGCCAGCACTTCATCGACGGCTCGACGAAGGACTTCGACGAGGACGACGAGTACTGGGC